>DASTYT010000051.1 GCA_035764725.1 Candidatus Methylomirabilota bacterium
CCGCCGGAGATCTCGGCGGGGTTCTTCGCCCCCATCCCTTCGAGGCCCACCTGCGCGAGCTTCTCCTCCACGCGCTGCCGGACCTCGGCGGGGCGGAGCCGCGTCTTCTCGCGAAGGGGGAAGGCCACGTTGTCGTACACCGACATCGAGTCGAAGAGGGCGCCCCCCTGGAATACCACACCGTAGCGCTCGCGGATGCGGTCGAGCGCGTTCCGGCCGAGGCGGGTGATGTCGACGTCGTCCACAAAGATGTGCCCGGAGTCCGGCCGGAGCAGCCCGATGAGATGCTTGAGGAGCACCGACTTCCCGCCGCCGCTCCGTCCGATCACGACGAGGATCTCGCCGGTGGCGATCTCGAGGTCGAGCCCCCGCAGGACCTCCTGCGGTCCGAACGACCGACGCACCCCCACGACCTTGATCACGGGAGCACGGACCCCATGAAGTAGTCCCATACGAGGATGAGCACCGACGAGAGCACCACCGCCTGGGTGGTCGCGCGGGCCACGCCCTCGGCGCCGTGGCCGCAGTAGTAGCCCTTGTAGGTGCAGACCCACGTGACGATGACCCCGAAGGACAGCGCCTTCCAGAAACCCGTCATGATGTCGGCGACGTCGACGAAGGTGTCCATCTCGCCGAAGTACGTCCCGTCGGACATCCCCAGGAGCTGGGACGCGACGAGGTACGCGCCGAAGATGCCCACCACGTCGAAGAGCGCGGCCATCAGCGGGAACGTGATGATCCCGGCCACGATGGGCGGGGCGATCAGGTAGCGGCGGGGATTGAGCGCCATCACGGTGAGGGCATCGATCTGCTCGGTGATCTTCATGATGCCGAGCTCGGCGGTGAGGGCGGACCCGGCGCGGCCGGTGACGATGAGGGCGCAGAGCACGGGCCCGAGCTCGCGGATTAGCGCGAGGGCGACCGCCGGCCCCAGGAAGGCCTCCGAGCCGAAGCGGGAGAGCACGAGGAAGATCTGGAGGCCCAGCACCATGCCGGTGAACGCGCCGGTGAGGATCACGATGGTGAGCGAGCGGAAGCCGATGAAGTGGATGCGCTCGACGATGCGCCCCACCTTGATCGGCGGGATGACGGCGAAGCTGAGCGCCTGGACGAGGAAGCGGCCGAACCGGCCGAGCGACTGCACGATCTCCAGGGTCACCGCGCCGAGCCCCCCGACCACCCGCACCGGCAGGGGCTGGGCTGCGGCCGAGAACCGCTCCGTCATCCGCGGGCGTTCCGGTAGGCCCCCAGAGCCCAGAGGGGGAAGTACTTCGCGTACAGGTGGTACTTGAGGTAGAAGACGCGCGGGAAGCCCGTCCCGTTCCAGAGCGGGTCCTCCCACGCCCCGTCCTCGCCCTGCGTCTCGAGGAGGTAGCGGATTCCCCGCGCCACCGACGGGCGCTCCGCGCCGCCGACCGCGAGCAGGCCGAGCAGCGCCCAGGCCGTCTGGCTGGGAATGGAGGCGCCGCGTCCCGCCTGCGCCGGATCCTCGTAGGAATGCAGGGTCTCGCCCCAGCCGCCGTCCGCGTTCTGGCGCGCCTCGAGCCAGACGATCGCCCGCTGCACGTAGGCGCGCGACGGGTTCTCGCCGATTGCGCCCAGCCCGCGGAGCACCGACCACGTGCCGTAGATGTAGTTGGCGCCCCAGCGGCCGTACCAGGGGCCGTCCGCGCGCTGCGAGTCGCGGATGAAGGTGAGGCCGCGCCGCGCCGCCGGGTGGTCGAGGGTCTCGCCCAGCATGCCCATGAGCTCGAGGCCGCGCCCGGTGAGGTCCTCGGTCGACGGATCCAGCAGCGCGCCGTGGTCGGCGAAGGGAATGTTGTTGAGGATGAGGCGGTTGTTGTCGGCGTCGAACGAGCCCCACCCGCCGTCTCCGCCCTGCATGCCCATGAACCACGCCATGCCGCGCGTGAGCGCGCGCTCCTTGCGCCCGGCGTCGAGCCCCTCGGTGCGGGCCAGGGCCATCATGACCATGGCCGAGTCGTCGAGGTCGGGGTAGAAGTCGTTGTGGTACTGGAACGGCCAGCCGCCCGGTGGCACTCCCGGACGCTTGATCTGCCAGTCGCCCGGCACCGTCACCTGCCGGTCGATCAACCACTCGCCGGCACGGACGAGGGCCGGATCATCGACGGGGAAGCCGGACTCGATCAGCGCGTTGGCCGCGAGCGCGGTGTCCCATACCGGCGAGACGCACGGCTGGTAGTGCAGGGTGCGTGCGGTCTCGATCCCGAGCGCCTCGATCTCCTTCAGCTGGCCGCGGATGAGCGGGTGGTCATCCGGATATCCGAGGCATCGGAGCGCCAGGACCGCGTTGACCATCGCCGGAAAGATCCCGCCCAGGCCGCCGGGCACCGCGAGGCGCTCCTCGAGCCATCGCCGGGCCGCCTCGAGCGCGCGGGCGCGCAGGGGGCGCGGTCCCAGGCGCTCCCAGCCCTTCAGCGCGTCGTCCACGCCGATGAAGAAGTTCTTCCAAAGGAACGTCCTCGGCGAGAACGGCCGCGGCATCCGGTCGATGCGCAGGCTCGCCTCCGTGCGCGGCACCGTCCAGAGCTCGTCGAGGCGCCGGTCGGGCGGCATCCGGTGCACCGGCTTGGCGTCCATCACGATGAGCAGCGGGACCATGACGGTGCGGGACCAGTACGAGACCTCGAGCAGATTGAAGTACGACCAGCGGGGCAGGAGCATGATCTCCACCGGCATGGCGGGGATCCCCGCCCAGTCGTACTCCCCGAAGAGGGCGAGGAGAATCTTGGTGAAGACGTTGGCCTGCACCAGCCCGCCTTCGGCCAGGATCAGGGCGCGGGCCCGCGCCATCGCCGGATCGTCCGCCGACACGCCGGCCACCTTCATGGCGAAGTAGGCCTTGATGGTGGCGGAGAGGTTGTGTGGTCCGCCCTCGAAGAGGCTCCAGCCGCCGTCGGCGAGCTGGCGCTCGCGAAGGTAGGCGACGATCTTCGCCTCGCGCTCGCGGTCGACGCGGTCCAACAGGTGACAGAAGAGGAGATACTCACTCGAGATGGTGCTGTCGGCCTCGAGCTCGCCCACCCAGTGCCCGTCCGGTTCCTGCGTCCGGAGCAGCAGCCGGTGCGCGCGCGCGATGGCGGTGTCGACGCGAGCCGCCGCCGAGTCGGTCGGAGCGGGCGAAGAGGCTTCGGACACACTCATCGCGCCGAGTTTCTGAGCAAACATCGCACCATACTAGCACACGGTTTTGGTGCGCCACGCCGGGCTCTTTCTGGTACTCTGTTGCGGGGTTGTTCTGGGACATGTCCTACACACGAAAGGGATCGCCTAACCCATGAGTGTGCCGCTCTCGCAGATGTGGACGGTTGCGACGTATGTGATCCGCCAGAGGCTCGCGGGCCACAAGCGCTACCCCCTCGTCCTGATGCTCGAGCCGCTCTTCCGCTGCAACCTCGCGTGCGCGGGCTGCGGCAAGATCCAGTACCCGGCGCAGATCCTGCGTAAGAGTCTCTCCGTCGAAAAGTGCCTCCAGGCGGTCGACGAGTGCGGGGCGCCGATGGTGAGCATCCCGGGCGGCGAGCCGCTGATGTACCCGGAGATCGACCGGCTGGTGGCGGAGCTGGTGAAGCGGAAGAAGTACGTGTACCTCTGCACCAACGCGATCCTGCTGAAGGAGAAGCTGCACCTCTTCACGCCCTCGCGGTATCTCAGCTTCAGCGTGCACATGGACGGCCTCCGCGAGGAGCACGACGAGGCGGTGTGCCGCGACGGGGTGTACGACCAGGCGCTGCCGGCCATCCAGGAGGCGCTGGCGCGGGGCTTCCGCGTCACCACCAACACCACGCTCTTCGACGGCGCCTCCCCCCTGCGGGTCCGCGAGTTCTTCGACGAGATGATGCGGGTGGGGGTGGAGGGGATGATGGTCTCCCCCGGCTACAGCTATTCGAAGGCGCCGGACCAGGAGCACTTCCTCCGCCGGAGCCGCACCAATCAGCTCTTCAGCGCCATCCTGTCGAACCCCAAGCGTGGCTGGCGCTTCAACCAGTCGCCGCTCTTCCTCCGCTTCCTCATGGGCAAGCACGACTACGAGTGCACCCCATGGGGCAACCCGACCTACAACATGTTCGGGTGGCAGCGGCCCTGCTATCTCCTGCAGGACGGCTATGCGGAGACCTTCAAGGAGCTGATGGCGACCACGCCCTGGGAGAACTACGGGCGGAAGAGCGGCAACGAGAAGTGCCAGGACTGCATGGTGCACTGCGGGTTCGAGGCCACTGCGGTGGATCACACGTTTAGCTCGCTCCGCGGCTTCATCGAGACCGCCGCCGTCACCTTCACCGGCAAGCTCTGAGGCCGGAGGCGCGCGCATGACGCTGCAAGGCTGGGTGCCCGACATCGGGCCCTACCTCACCCTCGCCGAGGTGATCGAGCACGCCTTCGACTACCGCGGCAACGTCACGGTGGTGCGGAAGGACGGCAGCGAGCTGGTGGGCTATCTGAGCAATCGCGACGGGAGCGCGCCCGAGCCCTTCGTCCAGGTCATCGACGAGGAGGGCAATGATCCCGTCCGCATCCCGTATGACGACATCGTCAACGTCCTCTTCACCGGCAAGGACCCCGCCGAGGGCAATTCGTGGAAGGCCTGGCTGGAGCGCAAGGAGCGCGAGAAGGCGCAGCACGCCCCGCCCGCGTAGTCCTGTGAACGGCATCCTGATCCTGACGGCCGTCGAGCTCGAGGCCGCGGGGCTGGCGCGGGAGCTCGAGCTTCCCGCCCTCGCCGGTCTGCCATATCGTGCGTTCGGCCGTGGATCCACTCGCATCGTCCCCGTTGGACTGGGCGCCGCGCTTCTGTCCGCGCGCTGGGCCGACGGGCTCGACGGGCTCACCGATCCGCTGGTGATCTCCGCCGGCATCTGCGGCGGCCTCGAACCGCGCCTCGCCCCCGGCGACCTGGTGCTCCCCACGCGGATCCTCGGCGCGGGGGGAGAGACGCTGACCATCTCGGCGTCCGCGCACGCGCGCGCGCTGGCGCTCGCCGGCCCGCGCGCCGAGACGGGTCTCCTCGCCACGTCGGCGGGCGTGCTGGCCACGCCCGGGGACAAGGCCGCGCTCCGCGCCGCCACCGGCGCCGTCGCGGTGGACATGGAGTCGGGGCCAATCGTGGCGGCGGCCCGCGCGGCGCGCGCGCCGGCCCTGGTCGTGCGCGGCGTCTCCGACGACGCCGGATCCTCGGTGCCGGCGGCGCTGAGCGCCTTGGTCTCCCCCGAAGGGCGCGTGCGCGGCGGCCGCGTCCTCTTGCTCGCGCTCACCCAGCCGCAGACGCTGCCGCGCGCGCTCGCGCTCCGGCGGGGCAGCCGCCTGGCCCTCGCCACGGTGGCGCGGGTGCTCGCCGGGCTCGAGGCCGGAGCATGAGGCGCTCCCTCGTGACGGGCGGCACCGGGTTCGTCGGCGCCAATCTCGTCCGCGAGCTCCTGGCCGACGGCGACCGGGTGCGCGTGCTCGCCCGGGCGGGCGGCGACCGCCGCGCCCTCGCGGGCTGCGAGGTGGAGATCGTCGAGGGCGACCTGCTCGATTCCACCTCGGTGCGCCGGGCGGCCGCGGGCATGGAGCGGGTGTATCACGTCGCCGCCGACTACCGGCTCTGGGCGCCCGATCCGTCCGCGCTCTTTCGCGCCAACGTGAACGGGACCCGCCACGTGCTGGAGGCGGCCGCCCAGGCCGGGGCCAGCCGCATCGTCTACACGTCGACGGTGGGCGTGCTCGGCATCCCGAAGGACGGCCGGCCCGGCGACGAAGCCACGCCGGTGTCGCTCGCGGACATGGTCGGGCCGTACAAGGCCTCGAAGTTCGTGGCGGAGGAAGTCGCCCGCGAGCTCGCGGCGCGCGGCGCGCCCATCGTGATCGTGAATCCGTCCGCGCCGATCGGCCCCTGGGACGTCAAGCCCACGCCGACGGGCCAGATGGTCGTGGACTTCCTCCGCAGGAAGATGGTCGCGTCGTTCGACACCGGCCTCAACATCGCGCACGTCCGGGACGTCGCGCGCGGTCACATCCTCGCCGCCGAGCGCGGGCGCCTCGGCGAGCGGTACGTGCTCGGTCACGCCAACTTGACGCTGCTGGAGATCTTCAGCGCGCTCGCCCGGCTCACCGGCCTGCCCGCGCCGCGCTTCCGGGTGCCGTACGCGGTAGCCTGGCTGGCCGCGGCGGGCATGGAAGGCGTGGCGCGGCTGACCGGCCGCGCGCCCGCGGTGCCGCTCACCGCGGTGCGGATGGCGCGCAAGCGCATGTTCTTCAGCGTGGACAAGGCGGTGCGCGAGCTCGGCCTGCCCCAAACGCCCGCGGAGCGGGCGCTCGGCGACGCCGTCGACTGGTTCGTGGCGCGGGGCTACGCGGCCCCGCCGCGGGGACGGCGGGCCGCGTGAACCCGGCCAGGTTCGTCTCGCGGCTCACGCGCAAGAGCCGGTCGAACTTCTTCTACGCCTTTCTCCTCCTGCCGCGCGCCCAGCGGGAGGCGATCTTCGCCGTCTACGCTTTCTGCCGCATCGTCGACGACGCGGTCGACGAGGGCGCGGACCGCGGCGCTCAGCGCGCCGAGCTCGCCCGCTGGCGCGAGGAGATCGCGCGGGTGTGGGGCGCCGGCGACCCCCAGCACCCCGCGGCGCAGCGGCTCCGCGAGGCGGTGCGACGGTTCCCCATCCCGCGAGAGGCGCTGGAGGAGATCATCGCCGGCGTGGAAATGGACCTCGACGTCGCCAGCTACGAGACCTTCAAGGATCTCTACCCGTACTGCTATCGCGTGGCCTCCGCGGTGGGGCTCTGCAGCATCGCCATCTTCGGCTACACCGATCCGCGCGCGCAGGACTATGCCATCAACCTCGGCGTGGCTCTTCAGCTGACGAATATCCTCCGCGACGTTCAGGTCGACGCCCGCATCGGCCGGGTCTATCTGCCGCAGGAGGATCTGCGGCGCTTCGGCGTGAGCCCGGACGAGCTGCGCCTGGGGCGCTACTCGCCGGCCTTCGAGGCCCTCATGGCCTTCCAGGCCACGCGCGCCCGCGAGTACTACGCGCGGGCCTGGCGTGGATTTCCCCCGGCGGATCGCCGCTCGCTCTTCGCCGCGGAGATCATGGGCCGGACCTACTTCGCACTGCTCCAGGCCATCGAAGCGCGCGGCTTCGACGTCTTCGGCGAGCGCGTCACCGTGCCCTCCCGCCGGCGCATCGCCATCGCGCTCGCGTGCTGGGCGCGCTCCCGCCTGGGCACCCGCGGCCGCCCGCCTCTCGCGCGCCCGGCCCGATAGCCGCCGCGCTCATGAAAGCGTCCGTGCATGTGGGGTCCGGCCGCCTCGAGCTGCGCGAGTGGCCGGAGCCGCGGGCGGGCGCGGGCGAGCTGATCGTGCGGCTCCGCGGCTGCGGCCTTTGCGGCTCGGACCTCGCCAAGCTCGCCCGCGGGGCGGCGGCGGCGCCCGCGGTGCTGGGCCACGAGCTGGTGGGCGAGGTCGCGGCGGTCGGGCCGGGCGTGGGTCGCTTTGCGGAGGGAGACCGTGTGGTCGTCGCGCATCACGTGCCCTGCTTCGCTTGCCACTACTGCCGCCGCGGCAGTCCCTCCATGTGCCGGGAGTTCAAGCGCGTGAACCTCGACCCGGGCGGGTTCGCCGAGCTCGTGCGCGTGCCCGCGCCCAACGTCGCGCATGCGACGTTCGCCATCGGCGCGACCATGAGCGACGAAACCGCGTCGTTCACCGAGCCCCTCGCGTGCTGCCTCCGCGCGGTCAAGCGCACCGGTGCCCGCGCGGGCGACACCGTGGTGGTGGTAGGGCTCGGCTCCATCGGCTGTCTCCTCGCCCAGGGCTTTTGCCTGGCGGGTGCGCGCGTGCTGGGCGCCGATCTCCTCGCCGCGCGACGTCGGCTGGCCGCGGGGCTCGGTGTGGAGGTGTTCGAGGACGACGCAGCGCTGGATGGCGTCCTCCGCGAGGCCACCGGCGGGCGCGGCGCCGACGTGGTGATGCTTACCGCCGGCGCGGCGACCGCGGTGGCCGCGGCCGCGGCCCGCGTGCGGGACGGCGGCCACGTCCACTGCTTCGCGGGCGGGGCCGGCGACCTGCTCCCGCTGGCCCTCGACACGCTCTATCACCGCGAGCTCACGCTCAGCGCCACCTACTCGTCCTCGCCCACCGAGCTGGCCGAGGCCTTCGCGCACCTGGTCAGCGGGCGCGTGATGGTGGACGGTCTCATCACGCACCGCCTGCCCCTGGCACGACTCGAGGAGGGCGTGGCGCTGATGCGGCGGCAGGAGGCGGTGAAGGTGTACGTGACGCCGTGACCGCGCGCATGCGCGCCCAGGTCTTTCACGGGCCGGGCGATCTGCGCTTCGAGGAGGTGCCCGTGCCCGCTCCGGGCGCCGGCGAGATCCTGCTCCGGGTGGAGGCCGCGCTCACCTGCGGCACGGACGTGAAAACGCTGCGGCGGGGTCACCCCGTGATGATTCCCACCGTGCCCACGGTGTTCGGCCATGAGCTCGCGGGCACCGTGGCCGCGGTCGGGGCCGGGGTGCGGAGCTGGCGCGAGGGCGACCGTCTGGTGGCCGCGAACTCGGCGCCGTGCGGGGCCTGCCACCTGTGCCGCGCGGGGCGGCCCAACCTCTGCGAGGACCTCTTGTTCGTCAACGGCGCCTACGGCGAGATGATCGCGCTGCCGCCGCGCCTGGTGGAGCGGAACGTGGTGCGGATCAGCCCGTCGCTGTCCGCCGCGCGCGCCGCCTTCGCGGAGCCGCTCGCCTGCGCGGTGCAGGGGATCGACCGCGGGCGCGTGGAAGCCGGGATGACGGTGGCAATCTTCGGCCCGGGTCCGCTGGGCTGCCTGCTCGCGCTGGTGGCCGCCCAACGCAAGGCGCGGGTGCTCGTGATCGGCAAGAGCGGCTGGCGCCTCGCGCGCGTGCGCGCGGCGGGCTTTGCCGAATGCGTGGATGCACGCGAGGGCGATGTGATCGAGCAGCTGCGCGCCCGCGCGGGCGGCGACGGCATCCACGTGGCCGTCGACGCCACCGGGCGGCCGGAGGTGTGGGAGCTGGCCATGGACGCGGTCGGACGGGGCGGCACCGTGGTCTTCTTCGGCGGCTGCGCGCCGGGGACGCACGTGCGCGTCGACGCGAGGCGGGCGCACTACGAGGAGCTGACCCTGGCGGGAGCCTTTCACCACACCCCGGAGCTGATCCGCCGTGCGGTCGACCTCCTCGCCACCGGCGCCCTGAACCCGGACCCGCTGGTCACCCACACGATGGGGCTGGCCGACGTGCCGCGGGCGCTCGGCCTCATGGGCGATGGCCAGGCACTCAAGGTGGCCATCGATCCTTCCGTTTGAGCGGGGGTCGCCCCTCCGGTATACTCGCGTGAGTCCTCACATTTACCCAGGAGACCCGATGGCCACCATTCCGCTGCTCCAGGACATCGTGCTGGCCGGGCCCCGCGGCTTCTGCGCGGGCGTCGACCGGGCGATCGACATCGTCGAGCTGGCCCTGCAGGTGTGCCCGCCGCCGGTCTACGTGCGGAAAGAGATCGTGCACAACCGGCACGTCGTGGAGGCCCTGCGGGCCAAGGGCGCGCACTTCGTGGACGAGCTCGACGAGGTACCGGACGATGCCACCGTGATCTTCAGCGCCCACGGCATCGCGCCGGCGGTGCGCGTGGAGGCGGAGCGGCGCGGGCTCCGCGTGATCGACGCCACCTGTCCCCTCGTGACCAAGGTGCATCTCGAGGCCGTTCGCTACGCGCGCGAGGGCTACTCGATCATCCTGGTGGGGCATGCCGACCACGATGAGGTGGTGGGGACGACGGGCGAGGCGCCGGACAAGATCCTGGTGATCGCGCACCCGGACGAGGTCGATCGCCTCGAGGTGCCGGATCCCAGCAAGGTCGCGTTCCTCACCCAGACCACGCTGTCGGTCGACGACACCCGCGACTGCATCGCCGCGCTGCGCCGCCGCTTCCCCAAGATCGTGGGGCCGTCGAAGGACGACATCTGCTACGCGACCCAGAACCGGCAGGCTGCGGCCAAGACGGTGGCGAGCGGCGTGGACGTGCTCCTCGTCATCGGCGCGGCGAACAGCTCCAACGCCAACCGCCTCGTCGAGGTCTCGAAGGGGCTGGGCACGGCGTCCTATCTCATCAACGACAAGAACGACATCCGCCCGGAGTGGCTGGAGGGGGCGACGCGCGTGGGCGTGACCGCCGGTGCCTCGACGCCCGAGTTCCTCGTCACCGAGGTGGTGCACGCGCTGCAGGCGATGCGACCGGCCGAGGTGCGCGAGGTGCACGTGGTCGAGGAGGACGTCCGTTTCGGGCTGCCCAAGGAGCTCGAGGAGATCGCGCGCCAGGCTGGCAAGACCCTGCCCGCCCGGCGCGGCGTCGACGAGGAGTAGGCCATGCATCTCGTCACGTTCCGCAAGGGGCGCAGCCAGGGGCGCGTGGGTGCGATCTGGCACGAGGCTGTGATCGATCTGGCCGGGGTGGCCAAGGATCTCGCCGCCCAGCGCAACGAGCCAGCGCGCGGCCGGGGATTTCCGAAGACCATGCTCGAGCTGGTGGAGGGCGGCGAGACCGCGCTCGCTCGCGCGCGCGAGGCCTTCGAGGCGGGCCAGCGCCTGGTCGATGCGCAGGGCATCGACGATCTCGCCGCGCGGAAGCTCGCGTACCCCCTCGCCAAGGTGCGTCTCCTCGCGCCGATCATTCCGCCCCGGAACGTGTTCTGCCTCGGCCGTAACTACGCCGACCATGCCGCCGAGCGCGGCGCCGCCGTGCCCGAGCATCCGGTGTACTTCACCAAGCCGGCCGACTGCGTGATCGGGACGGGCGAGCGCGTCACCCATCATGCCGTCACCAAGGAGCTGGACTACGAGGTCGAGCTGACCGCGGTGATCGGCACCGGCGGGCGCGACATCCCGCGGGGGAACGCGCTCCGCCACGTCTTCGGCTACACGGTGATCAACGACGTGACCGCGCGCGATCTCCAGAAGAAGCACGGCCAGTGGTTCAAGGGGAAGTCGCTCGACACCTTCTGCCCCATGGGCCCGGTGCTCGTCACCGCCGACGAGATCCCCGATCCGCAGTCCCTCGCGGTGTCGCTGCGGGTGAACGGGCAGGCGCGTCAGTCCAGCCACACCTCCAAGATGATCTTCCCGGTGGATCAGTGCATCGAGGTGCTCTCGCAGGGCTTTACCTTGGTGCCCGGCGATGTCATCGCCACCGGCACCCCCGACGGCGTGGGCGCGGCCACCGGCAACTTCCTCAAGATCGGCGACCGCATGGAGGCGGAGGTCGAACGGATCGGCGTGCTCGCCAACCGGGTCGCCGCGCCCTAGCGTCGTCGGGCGGCCCCGCGGGCCCCTAGAAGGGTCCGTCGCCGTGTGGTAGCATCCCCGTCACATCAGCCCTCTTCCTTCTTCGTCGTTCTATCCGTCGTGTCGGAATCAACGGGGAGGCGGACATGGCGCTCGATATCGCGAAGATCCGCAACATCGGCATGGTCGGCCACGGCGGGGTCGGCAAGACCTCGCTGGTGGAAGGCATGTTGTTCGTCGCCGGCGCGGTGAACCGGCTGGGCCGCGTCGATGATGGCACCACCACCACCGATTTCGACCCCGACGAGATCAAGCGCAAGATCTCGCTGTCCACGTCGGCGGCCTACTGCGATTACAAGGGGCATCGCCTGAATTTCGTCGACACGCCGGGATACGGCGATTTCATCTCCGACGCCCGGGCCGGCCTGCGGGCGGTGGGCGGGGCGATCGTGGTGGTGGACGCGGTGGCGGGGGTGCAGGTCCAGACCGAAAAGGTCTGGAAGATGGCGAACGACTACGGCCTCCCGCGCATCGTGGTGATCAACAGGATGGACCGGGAGCGGGCCGACTTCTCGCGCGCCCTGGATTCCCTCCAGCGCCGGCTGAAGGGACGCCTCTGCCCCCTGCAGGTGCCGATCGGAGCGGAGGCGGGATTCCGGGGCGTGGTGGACCTCGTGAAGATGAAGGCGGCGCTCGTCGCCGACGGCAAGCCGCGCGAGGCCGAGATACCGGGCGAGGTGATGGACACCGCCAAGGAATGGCGGGAGAAGCTCACCGAGGCCGTCGCGGAGACCGACGACGATCTCCTCGCCAAATATCTGGAGGAGGGCTCGATCGCCGAGGGCGAGATGCTGGGCGCTCTGCGCAAGGCCATCGCGAGCGGGACGCTCGTGCCCGTGCTCGCGGCCGCGGCCACGCGTCTCATCGGCATCCAACCCCTCATGGACCTCATCGTGGAAGAATTCCCGTCCCCCGCCGACGCCGGCGCCGTCGAGGGCACCGACCTGAAGACCAAAGCCGCGGGCACGCGGGCCGTCGACCCCAAGGCCCCGTTCGCTGCGCTCGTCTTCAAGACCATCTCCGATCCCCACGTAGGCAAGCTCTCCGTCTTCCGCGTGTACTCGGGGACGCTGCGGTCGGACAGCCAGGTGTTCAACGCCACGCGCGGCACCAGGGAGCGGGTGGGGCACATCGGCTGGCTGCAGGGCAAGACTCAGAAGGCGATGGACGCGCTGGGCCCGGGCGAGATCGGGGTGGTCGCCAAGCTCAAGGACACGCTGACCGGCGACACGCTCTGCGACGAGGCCAGCCCCATCGTGCTGTCCGGCATCGCCTTCCCCGAGCCGGCCATCTCCTTCGCCATCCAGCCCAAGTCCCGCGGCGACGAGGACAAGATCTCCACTGCGCTGCACCGCATGGCCGAGGAAGATCCCACCCTCCACCACCACTTCGATCCCGAGACCAAGCAGCTCCTCGTCTCTGGCATGGGGCAGATGCACGTGGAGATGGTCGTCGAGCGCATGAAGCGCAAGTACAACGTGGACGTCCTGGTGCTCCCGCCGCGCATCCCGTACAAGGAGACGGTGAAGGGGCGCGCGGAGGTGCAGGGGAAGTACAAGAAGCAGACGGGCGGGCGCGGGCAGTACGGCGACACCTGGCTCCGGATCGAGCCGCTCACCCGCGGCGGCGGCTTCGAGTTCGTGGACGACATCTTCGGGGGCGCCATCCCGCGGAACTTCATCCCCTCGGTGGAGAAGGGCGTGCGGGACTGCATGAAGCGCGGCATCTACGCGGGCTACCCGGTGGTTGACCTCAAGGTCACGCTCTACGACGGCTCCTATCACGACGTCGACTCCTCCGACATGGCCTTCCAGATCGCGGCGTCGATGGGGCTGCAGAAGGGCTTCATGGAGGCGCGCCCGATCCTGCTCGAGCCCGTGATGAACGTGGAGGTGACCGCGCCCGCCGACAACGCGGGTGACGTCATCGGCGACATCAACGGCCGGCGCGGCCGCGTGATCGGCATGGAGCCAGACGGCGAGATCGTCGCGGTGCGGGCGCAGGTGCCGATGGCGGAGATGCTCACCTACGAGTCCACCCTGCGCTCGATGACGGGCGGCCGCGGCGCCTACTCGATGGAGCCGTCGCACTACGAGGAAGTGCCCGCCCACATCGCGGAGAAGGTGGTCAAGGAAGCCAAGGCCGAGAAGGAGAAGGCGAGCCACTAGCGTCGCCCGCCCGGATGCCGCCCCAGACCCGATACGCCAAGAGCGGTGACGTCAGCATTGCCTATCAGGTCGTCGGGGAGGGCCCGCGCGACCTGGTGGTGGTGCCGGGCTGGCTCTCGAACGTCGAGGTCTTCTGGGAAGAGCCCTCCGCGGTTCGGTTCTTCGAATCCCTCGCGCGGTTCTCCCGAGTGATTCTCTTCGACAAGCGCGGCACCGGTCTGTCCGATCGCGTGCCGGACATTCCGGGACTGGAGACCCGGATGGACGATGTCCGGGCCGTGATGGACGCAGTGGGTTCGGAGCGTGCCGCGCTCTTCGGCTACTCCGAGGGCGGTCCCATGTGCGTGCTCTTCGCCGCGACCTATCCGGACCGCGTGAGCGCCCTCATCACGCACGGCTCGTACGCGCGCCGGGTCCGATCGAGCGATCACCCGTGGATGCCGGTCCTGGAGGACTGGGAGCGGTTCATCGAGTCCACCGTCAAGGGCTGGGGCGGCCCGGTGGGGCTCGCGGAGCGCGCGCCCAGCCGCATGCGTGACGAAGCCTTCGTGCAGTGGTGGTCGCGCTTCACCCGGATGAGCGCGAGCCCCGCCTCGAGCGCGCAGGTGCTCCGGATGAACACGCAGATCGACGTCCGCCGCATCCTGTCGAGCGTCCGGGTGCCCACCCTGCTCCTCCACCCCACCGGCGATCGGGTGGTGCCCGTGGAGGCCAGCCGCTACATGGCCGAGCACATTCCCGGCGCGAAGCTCATCGAGCTGCCGGGGATCGACCACCTGCCGTTCGCGGACAACGCCGAGCACGTCCTGCGGGAGATCCGAAGCTTCCTGGGCGAGCTCCCCACCGAGGCCGAGCCCGACCGGGTGCTCGCGACCGTGGTCTTCGCCGACATCGTGGGCTCGACGGAGCAGGCGGTGGCCCTGGGCGACCGCCGGTGGCGGGAGCTCCTCGGCGGCTTCCACGCGGCGGTCCGGCGCGAGGTGGGGCGCTTCCGGGGCCGCGAGATCGACTCCGCCGGCGACGGGGTCCTCGCCGCCTTCGACGGGCCCGCCCGCGCGGTGCGCGCAGCGTGCGCGGTGGGCGAGGCGGTGCGCCCGCTGGGCGTGACGGTGCGCGCCGGCGTGCACACCGGCGAGTGCGAGGTGCTTGGCAACAAGCTAGCCGGCATCGCCGTGCACATCGGCGCGCGGGTCGCCTCGGTGGCAGGGCCCGACGAGGTCCTGGTGTCGAGCACTGTCCGCGACCTCGTCGCGGGCTCCGGCCTCGCCTTCGCCGACCGGGGGCTGCACACGCTGAAGGGCGTGCCCGGCGACTGGCATCTCTTTGCCGTGGATCGGGGCGTGGCGCGCGTATGAGCTTCGTCACCCACGTCGAGTGCACCGTCTGCGGCAAGGCGCACGCGTCGACCCATCTCCTCACCATCTGCGAGGCCTGCGGCCAGATGCTGGCCGTGCGCTACGACCTCCCCGCCGTCGCGCGCGCCCTCACCAAGGACGCGCTGCGGTCGCGCCCCCCGGGCATGTATCGCTTCCGCGAGCTCTTGCCGCTGGGCGACGACGAGGCGCCGGTCACGCTGGGCGAGGGCGGCACGCCCGTGCTCGAGCTGCCGCGCCTGGCCGGCCATCTCGGGATGCGCCGGCTGTGGGCGAAGGACGAGGGACAGAATCCCACCGGCTCGTTCAAGGCCCGCGGGCTGGGCATGGCGATCACCCGCGCCCGCACGCTCGGCGTGAAGGGCCTCATGATCCCCTCCGCGGGCAATGCGGGCGGCGCCGCCGCGGTGTACGGCGCGCGCGCGGGCGTGCCCGTCGCGGTGGTGGTGCCGCGCGGCACGCCCGAAGCGGCGGTGGCCGAGGCCCTGATCGCGGGCGCCCACGTGTTCACGGTGGAAGGCTCCATCGCGACCGCGGGCCGCCTCATCGCGCAAGTGGCCCCGCGCCTCGGCTGGTTCGACCTCGCCACGCTCAAGGAGCCCTATCGCCTCGAGGGCAAGAAGACGATGGGCCTCGAGCTGGCCGAGCAGCTCGGCTGGGAGGCCCCCGATGTCCTCATGTATCCGACGGGCGGCGGCACCGGCCTCGTCGGGATCTGGAAGGCCTATGAGGAGCTGGCGGCGATGGGCTGGATCGGCTCCCCGCAGCCGCGCTTCTTCGCCGTGCAGGCCGAAGGCTGCGCGCCGGTGGTGAAGGCCTTCGAGGACAAGGCGGAGACCACGTCGATGTGGGAGAACCCCGTCACCCACGCGGCCGGGCTGCGGGTGCCCGGCCCCTTCGCCGGCCGCCAGATGCTGCGCATCCTGCGCGAGACCGGGGGCGGCGCGCTCGCGGTCAGCGAGGACGAGATCGTGGCGGCGCAGAAGCTCCTCGCGCGCGTCGAGGGCATCTGGACCGCGCCGGAGGCCGCCGCCGCGCTGGCGGCCCTGATGCGCTTGCGCGCGACCGGTGACGTCGCGCCCGGCGACCGCGTGGTCCTGGTCCTCACCGGCGCCGGCATCAAGTACGTCCCGCCGCCCCTCCCCGCGGCGATTCACCTCGAGGGTTCCCCCGACGAGGTGCTCGCGACCGTCCGCCGCGCCGTCGGCGCCTGAGTGGCGCGCGGCCCACCGCATCCGGCCCTCACTCGGCGTGCGCGTTGCGGCGCCGTTCCGTGATAGCGTTGCCGATGGCCGTCGACCAGCGCGGCTGCGCAGTGCGGAAGGAGCCGAGCCCGGGCGGGGGGAGGACCCATGGGGAAGCTGACGCGACGGACATTCCTCAGGGCGAGCGGCGCGGGCGTGGTCGGCACGGTGATGGCCGCCGGGCTCGCCGGCTGCGCGTCCACGATGGGCGAGACACAGCCCACGGGCCGCCGCCGGGTCGTGGTGATCGGCGGGGGCTGGGGCGGCGCCACCGCCGCCAAGTACGTCCGGATGGGTGATCCCCGCATCGACGTGGTGCTCCTCGAGCCGAATCGTCAGTTCATCTCCTGCCCGTTCAGCAATCTCGTCCTGGCCGGCCTGCGCAACGTCGAGAGCCTGAGCTTCGGCTACGACGGGCTGCGCCGGCGCGGCGTGACGGTGCGCCACGAGGCGGCGCTGGCCATCGAGCCCGACACCAAGCGCGTGCGACTGGCGAGCGGCTATCTCGCCTATGACCGTCTCATCGTGTCACCCGGCGTCGACTTTCTCTGGGACCAGGTGGACGGGCTGCCCGCTGCGCGCGACACCGTCCTCCATGCCTGGAAGGCCGGTCCGCAGACGGTGGAGCTGGCGCGGCAGATCCAGTCCATGCCGGACAACGGAGTGTTCATTTTGACGGTTCCGCCGGTGGCCTATCGCTGCCCGCCCGGCCCCTACGAGCGCATCTCGATGGTGGCGTGGTACCTCAAGGCGAACAAGCCGCGCGCCAAGGTCCTGGTGCTCGACGCCAATCCCAACATCGTCTCGAAGACCGCGCTGTTCCGCGAGGCGTGGAAGGCGTACCCCAACATCGAGTACCGCGCCACCAATCGGGTGATCGCCGTCGATCCGGGCGCGAGGGAAGTGCGGACGGAGTTCGACCGGATCAAGTACGACGTGCTGAACCTGATCCCGCCGCAGCGCGCCGGGCAGATCGTGGTGGACGCGAACCTCGTGGGCGCCGACAAGCGCTGGTGCGAGGTCAGCCACCTGACGTACGAGTCGGTGAAGGCGCCCGGCGTGCACGTGGTGGGGGACGCGACCACCGGCCTCCCGGTGCCGAAGTCGGGGAACGTGGCCAACAACATGGGGAAGATTGCCGCGATCGCCGCGGTGTCTCTCCTCAACGACAAGCCGGCGCCCTCGGTGGCACCGGGCAATACCTGCTACAGCTGGGTGAGCGATCGCGAGGCCATCGCGGTGGTCAATGCGTACAAGATCGAGAACGGCAAGGTGGTTCAGATCGAGCAGCGGCTCACCCCGGCGCAGTCCCCCGCGGTGGCGGCGCGCGCGGTCGGCTGGACCCAAAGTATCTGGCAGGACGTGGTCGGCTAGGCGCCAGGGAGACCAGCATGCCCAGAGTCCACATCGCCGTCGTCGGTGCCGCGCTGCTCGCCGCCGCGAGCGCGCCGGCGCCCGCTTCCGCGCAGGCCTCCGCGCCCATGCTCTACGAGACCACGACCGCGCGTGTGGTCACGTGCGCCGCCTGCCACGGCGTCAACGGCAACAGCCGGTCCGACGCCATGCCCATCATCGCCGGGATGGACGCCGGCTACTTCAAGAAGCAGGTGCAGGCGTACGCCGCCAACGCCCGGCCGTCCCCCGAGATGGGGCCCTACGCGAAGCAGATCCTCGACATCGGCCTCGATGCGGTGGCGGGCCACTTCGCCGCGCAGCGCATGGAGCCGACGCCGCTCAAGGCCGACGCGGCGGCGGTGGCGCGGGGGCGCACCGCGTCGGCGCCCTGCGTGGCGTGCCACGGCGCCGACGGCAAGGGCGATTCCGCCAAGGGCACTCCGAGCCTCGCCGGCCAGCCGCCGGGCTATCTGCGGGATCAGATCGGTCTCTTCCGGCAGGATGCGCGCAACCCGGGCGACACGACGCTCGCCGCGATCAAGGCTCTGATGAAGACGCTGCCGGAGGCGCAGGACGCCGACCTGGCCGCGTACTACTCGAGCCTGCGCTAGCGAACCCCGCGTTCCCGGGTGATTCGTCGCCCGTTTGTCCTGGAGGGGCTCTCACCGTGCCCGAATGGCTGCTGCTGCTCATCGCCGGCCTGGTGATCGGCGCCTACGGCACCATCATCGGGGCCGGGGGCGGCTTCATCCTGGTGCCGCTGCTCTTGATCTTCTATCCCAACGAGAGCTCCGAGTCGATCGCCAGCGTGTCGCTGGCGGTTGTGTTCTTCAACGCGCTCTCGGGCACGATCGCCTACGCCCGGCTCAAGCGCGTCGACTACGGCTCCGGCGTCCTGCTCGCCCTCGCCACCGTGCCCGGCGCCATTCTCGGCGCCCTCACGACCCCGCTGATCCCGCGCCGCCCCTTCGACCTCATCGTGGGCTGTCTCCTCGTCGCCCTGTCGATCTTTCTGGTCCTCCGCCCGCTCGCCGAGGCGCGTGAGTGGACCGGGCGCTTCCGCATGAGCCGCCGCATGATCGATCCCGATGGCACCGTGCAGTCGTGGAGCTATAACCCCGTGCTCGGTGTGGCGGTGAGCGTGGTGATCGGCTTCGTGTCGAGTCTGCTCGGCATCGGGGGCGGCTTCATCCACGTCCCCGTGATGGTGAATTTCCTCAACTTTCCCGTGCACGTCGCCTCCGCGACCTCCCACTTCACCTTGACGGTGATGACGGCGGTGGGCTCGGTGGTGCACCTCCTCACCGGCACCCTCGTGGGCGCGGCGCCGCGGGTCGTGCCGCTCTCCCTCGGCGTGGTGGTCGGCGCGCAGGTCGGGGCCCGCCTCGCCCAGCGCATGCGCGGCGTCTGGATCATCCGCGCCCTCGTCCTCGCGCTGGCTTTCGTGGGGGCCCGCCTCATCTTCAAAGCCCTGTAGCCGCGCGGCGAACGGAGTAATATCAGTCTCCGCATGCGCTACGGATTCGTCCTCGACCAGCGGAAGTGCATCGGGTGTCACGCCTGCACGGTGGCTTGCAAGGAAGAGAACGGCGTCCCCCTCGGCGTCAACCGCACCTGGGTGAAGTACATCGAGAAGGGCACCTTTCCCGACACGCGGCGGTACTTCGCCGTGCTCCGCTGCAACCATTGTGACGATGCTCCGTGCGTGACGATCTGTCCCACCGTCGCCCTCTATCGCCGGCCCGACGGCATCGTAGACTTCGACGGCGCGCGTTGCATCGGCTGCAAATCGTGCATGCAGGCTTGCCCCTACGATGCCCTCTACATCGATCCCGAGACCCAGACCGCGGCCAAGTGTCACTACTGCGCCCATCGCGTCGAGGTGGGGCTCGAGCCCGCGTGCGCGATCGTGTGCCCGGTACAGGCCATCGTGGCGGGCGACCTCGACGATCCCGGCACTCCCATTGCCCGCCTGGTCGCCTCGCAGCAGGTGCAGG
Source organism: Candidatus Methylomirabilota bacterium (assembly GCA_035764725.1). NCBI lineage: Bacteria > Methylomirabilota (SeqCode) > Candidatus Methylomirabilota bacterium. Next base: position 19,536 of record DASTYT010000051.1, read on the forward strand.
TGCGGAAGCCGGAGCAGGGGACGCAGCCGAAGGTGTTCTACCTCGGCGCCGAGATGTCCGCGCTGGCGCCCGAGATGCAGCGGCGAGACGGGCAGTACGTGTTCTCCCAGGCTTCCACGATCCCGACGCCCGGCCAGCGCAACCACGCGGTGGCGCCCGCGCCGCCCGTGCCGGACGACCCCCTCGATCTCCGGGCACTCGCCCGCACCGTCTACGACGTCGCGCACCCCGCGCGGCCCTGGGGCGGCAAGGTGTCCTCCTATCTTTGGACCAAGTCGGTGTCCGCGGGCGCGATGCTCGTGGCGGGGGTGAGCATGCTGTCCGGACTGGCGTCGGGGAACGTCCTCGCCGGCCGCATCGCGCCCGTGATCGCGCTCGTGTTCCTCGTGCTGACGACCGCGCTCCTCATTGCGGATCTCAAGCGGCCGGAGCGCTTTCTCTATCTCCTCTTCAAGCCCAACTGGCGCTCGTGGCTCGTCTGGGGCGGCTGGATCCTGATCGCCTACGGCGGCGGCGTCACGCTCTGGCTGCTCGCCGCGCTCGCCGGGCGCCCGCAGGCCCTGGTGTGGCTGGCGGTGCCCGTCACCCTGCTCGCCGCCTCGACCGCCGGCTACAGCGCGTTCCTGTTCGGCCAGGCCGAGGGCCGCGATTTCTGGCAGAGCCCACTGACCCTGCCGCATCTCCTCGTTGCCGCGCTCGCCGCGGGCAGCGCGAGCCTGCTGCTCCCCGCGCTTGCGCTCGGCGGGGGCCCGGGCGCGCCGTGGGGGCTGCGCCTGGTCCTGCTCGGCTCGCTCATCGCGCTCGCCGTGGTCCTCGAAGCCGAGATCCTCACCCCCCATCCCACCCTCGACGCCGAGCGCGCCGCGCGGTTCCTCACCCGCGGGCCCCTCGCCGCCCCGCTCTGGGCCGGCGTGGGGGGGGCGGGGATCGTGCTCCCCGTCGCCCTCCTCTTCACGCCGTGGCACGCCGCGTGGGGGGTGGCGGCCGTGCTGTCCCTCGCCGGGCTCTGGCTCTACGAGGACCTCTGGATACGCGCGGGCCAATCCGTGCCGCTGAGCTGAGGCCGACCCATGACCGACCGCGTGACCGAGCCGCTGCATCCCGTCGCCCGCGATCTCCAAGCTCCCGCGGAGGGGCTGCATCGCTATCCGCCCGCTGCGCTCTGGGACAACTGGGAGGAGTTCGACCCGCGCGCGTGGCCGCGGCGGGTGAAGCGGCAGTACTCGCTCATCCCGACGATCTGCTTCAATTGCGAGGCGGCGTGCGGGCTGCTCGCCTACGTGGACCAGCGCACGCTCAAGATCCAGAAGTTCGAGGGGAACCCCGCGCATCCCGGCAGCCGCGGCCGCAACTGCGCCAAGGGCCCGGCCACCCTCAACCAGGTGACGGATCCGGAGCGCATCCTCTATCCCCTCCGCCGGGCGGGCGCGCGCGGCGAGGGAACGTGGGAGCGCGTCACCTGGGACGAGGCTCTCGATGACATCGCGAGCCGCATCCGCAAGGCGCTGGTCGAGAAGCGTCCGACCGAGGTGATGTATCACCTGGGGCGCCCCGGCCACGAGCTCGTCTATCTGCAGCGGATCTTCCACGCGTGGGGTATCGACGGCCACAACAGCCACACCAATGTCTGCTCGGCGTCGGCGCGCGCAGGCTATGCCTTCTGGCACGGGCTCGACCGGCCCTCGCCGGATCACGCCAAGGCGCGCGTGATCCTGCTGCTCTCCTCCCATCTCGAGGCCGGCCACTACTTCAATCCCCATGCGCAGCGCATCACCGAGGGCAAGCAGGCGGGCGCCAAGGTGTGCGTCGTGGACACGCGCCTGAGCAACACCGCCTCGATGGCGGACTGGTGGCTCTCCCCGTGGCCGGGCACCGAGGCCGCTCTGCTCCTCGCCATGTGCCACGTGCTCCTGCGCGAGGGCACGTGGGACCGCGACTTCGTCCGCCGCTGGGTGAACTGGGGGGAGTACCTGCGCGAGGAGCGTCCGGGCACGCCGGTGACGTTCGAGGCCTTCGAGACCGCACTGGTCGATCTCTACGCCGACTACACGCCGGAGTTTGCGGAGCGCGAGTCGGGCGTGCCCGCCGCGCGCATCGAGGAGATCGCGCGGGAGATCGGGCGCGCCGGCGGCGCGCTGTCCACGCACGTGTGGCGCAATGCCGCGGCGGGCAACCTGTGGGGCTGGGAGGTCGCGCGCGCCCTCGAGCTCCTGGTCGTCCTCGCTGGCGCGGTGGCCACGCCCGGCGGCACCGCGCCGTCGGGCTTCCACAAGGCGGTGCCCGCGCCGCCCATGATGCCGCCGCCCGGGAAGGTGTGGAGCGAGCTGCTCATGCCGCGCGAGTACCCGCTCGCCTTCTTCGAGATGAGCTTCCTCCTGCCCCATCTGCTCCGAGAGAATCGGGGCAAGCTCGCGATGTACTTCACGCGCGTGTACAACCCGGTGTGGACCAACCCCGATGGGATGTCGTGGATCGAGATGCTCACCGACGAGGCCAAGATCGAGCGCCACGCCTGCCTCACGCCGATCTGGAGCGAGACCGCGCACTTCGCGGACTACGTCCTCCCGATGGGCCACGCCTCCGAGCGCCACGATCTCATGAGTCAGGAGACGCACGCCGCGCGCTGGATCGGCTTCCGCCAGCCCGTGCTGCGGGTGGCGCTCGAGAAGCAGGGGAAGCGCTTCGACTGGACGTGGCAGGCGCACGAGGCGGCCGGGCTCGGCCAGGTGTGGGAGGAGGACGAGTTCTGGATCGAGCTGTCCTGGCGGATCGATCCCGACGGCGCCCTCGGGATCCGCAAGTACTTCGAGTCCCCGTACCGCCCGGGGCAGAAGCTCACCATCGAGGAGTTCTACCGCTGGATCTTCGAGCACAGCGTGCCCGGCCTGCCCGCCGCCGCGCAGAAGGAAGGCCTGACCCCGCTCGCCTACATGCGGAAGTACGGCGCCTTCCTCGTGGAGGGCGGCGTGTACGCGTCGCACGAGAAGCCGCTGTCCGCCGCGGAGCGCGAGGGGGCGACGGTGGATCCCGTCACCAGCGTGGTGGCCAAGGGTGGCGCGGCCGTCGGCGTCGAGGTGGACGGGCGCGCCGCCGCGGGCTTTCCCACGCCCTCGCGCAAGCTCGAGTTCTACTCGAAGACGCTGAAAGACTGGAAGTGGCCCGAGCACGCGGTGCCGACGTACGCGCGGAGCCATGTCCACTGGTCGCAGATCGACCGCGCTAAGGGCGAGATGCTGCTGCTGCCGACCTTCCGGCTGCCCACGCTCGTCCACTCGCGCTCGGGCAATGCGAAGTGGCTGTACGAGATCTCCCACAGTAACCCCCTGTGGCTGCACCCGGAGGACGCCGCGCGCCTCGGGGTGAAGACGGGCGAGCTCCTCCGGATCGAGACGGAGATCGGCCACTTCGTGGACCGCGTGTGGGTGACGGAGTCCATCCGGCCCGGCGTGATCGCGTGCTCGCATCACATCGGGCGGTGGCGGCTCCACGAGTCGACCGGCGGCGAGCGCTGGTCGACCGCGCTGGTGGATCTCACGCGTGAGGCGCCGGGGCATTGGCGCATGCGCCACGTCCACGGCATCCGTCCGTTCGCCAGCGCGGATCCCGACTCCGAGCGCGTGTGGTGGGAGGACGCGGGCGTGCACCAGAATTTGACGTTCCCCGTGCATCCCGACCCGGTGAGCGGCCAGCACTGCTGGCATCAGAAGGTCCGCGCGGTGCGTCCGGGGCCGGACGACCGCTACGGCGACGTCTTCGTGGACACCAACCGCTCGCAGGAGGTCTTCCGCCACTGGCTCGCGATGACGCGGCCGGCGCCGGGCCCCGGCGGCCTCCGCCGCCCGCTCTGGCTGCCCCGCGCCTTCAAGCCCGACGCGTCCGCGTATAAGCTGGAGGGGTGATGGCTCGCCTCCGCGTCCTCCGCCGCCGTCTCGCGTGGCGGTTCCTGCTCCTGGTCGCGCTTGTCGCGGCCGTCCTCGTCGGCGCGCCCGGCGCCGGGGACTCCGCCGAGCCGTCGGCCGAGGTGTTGTCCGCCCTCGAGTTGGCGCCGCTCCCGCGCGCGGCCGCGCCCGCCTTCACCCTCGCCGATCTCGACGGCCGCGCGCAGTCGCTCGCGAGCCTGCGAGGTCAGACGGTGTTGATCTACTTCTGGGCGACCTGGTGCCCCTACTGCCAGAAGGAGCTCCCCACCACCGTGCAGGAGCTGGCGCGCCGCTATCGCGACCGGCGGCTCGTCGTGCTCGCGGTCAACCTGGAGGAAGGGCGGGACAAGGTGCGTGCGTGGGTGAAGAAGCACGGCATCTCCGTCCCGGTGCTCCTGGACGGCAACGGTGAGGTCAGCGGCGACTACCGCGTGACCGCCACGCCCACCGCGGTGCTCGTGGACCGCGATGGCCGCACCGTCGCCCGCGCGGTGGGCACCCGTTCCTGGACGTCAGACCGTGCCCGCCCCCTGTGGGACGCCCTGCTCCCGCCCGCGCAGACTCGCTAGGAGTGCGGCGTGCGAGACTAGTCGATGCCGAAGTCGAACATGCGGCCGCTCGCAGTCGCACCGCTCAGGACGACGAAGCCATACTCGCCGGGCGCGAGCGGGCTTGCGGGCGTGATGCGGTAAAAGCCATTGGCTTCGCGCTCGCTCTTCACCGCGATCCGGTCCTCATTGCGCACGCCGTGGCGGATCGTGCCGCCGCCCGGGAAGAAGCCGCCGCTGCCCATCTTGAGGTTCCGGTCATTCTTGGTGTCGCCGGGCTTCAGCTTGACGAGCAGGGCCTCCGTCGGCGCGTAGTAGCTGTAGAACTGCGGCTGCTTCTCCGTGATGCGGGCCTCGGCCTTGCGCCCGCCCAGCACCACCTCGCTCTTCTGCGAGAAGAAGGCCACGTTGGTCTCGATCTCGATCACCTGGGGCTGCAGCTCCACGTATTTCGAGCCGTTGAGATAGTAGATCGAGTCGCGGGGCAGATTGGGCGCGGCCCCGCCGGCGCTGGAGCGCGCGGCGGATGACACCGCCGCCGGCGGCGCGCTCTGCGGGGTGCCCGCCGGCGAAGTCGGCGCGGCCGGTGCCGGGGCCGCCGCGGTGGCGCCCCCCGCCTTGGGCGCGCTCACCATGGCCTCGATGATCTTGTCGGAAACGCCCGCCTTCTTCAGATTCAGGAGCGCGTTGGTGCTCGTGTCGAAGTTGGCCGGGCCGGAGCGCACGCGCGCGAGCACGACCGCTTCGCTGAGCCCGCCCTTCACCATGGAGATGATCGACTCGTTGGTGAGCGTCTCCTGGGCGGCGGCGGTCAGGGGCATCACCGCGATCACGAGCAGGACGGCGACGACGAGGCGAGCGAGACTCCTCATGGGATTCCCTCCTGCGGCATCAAAGCATTCGCCCCCGCGACAAGTCAAGGCGCAGCCCCGGGGCAGGCACGTCGCCTTGACCTCTCCGGGGCCGACATGTTAGCGTAACGGCGAGATTTTTGACCGGTCGCCTCCCATCCGAAACGGGCGGGAGGCGATACGTCTGTGTAGCCCCGGAAGCGAGCGAGGGAGGCCCACCATGGCGGCAGACCAGATCAAGCGACTCTACGAATCCATGCCCGCCAAGCTGGACCGGGCTCGCACGCGCTTCGGACGCGCGCTCACCCTCGCCGAGAAGATCCTCGTCGCGCACGCCGACGATTTCGACAAGCAGGAGTGGAGCCGCGGCAAGGCCCAGCTCCGCCTGCGTGTGGACCGCGTGTCGCTACAGGACGCCACGGGCCAGATGGCGCTGCTCCAGTTCATGCAGGCGGGGAAGAAGCAGGTGGCGGTGCCGTCCACCGTGCACTGCGACCACCTCATCCGCGCGCAGACCGGGGCGCGCGAGGACATGGAGCGGGCGATCTCGGAGAACCGCGAGGTGTACGAGTTTCTCCATTCCGCCTCCAGGAAGTACGGGATTGGGTTCTGGAAGCCGGGCGCGGGGATCATCCACCAGGTGGTTCTGGAGAACTACGCGTTCCCCGGCGGGCTCATGATCGGCGCCGACTCGCACACGCCCAACGCGGGCGGCCTCGGCATGGCCGCGATCGGCGTGGGCGGGGCGGACTGCGGTGAGGCGATGGCGGGGCTCGCGTGGGAGGTGCTCGATCCCAAGCTCGTGGGCGTGCGGCTCACCGGGAAGTTCTCGGGCTGGACCTCCGCGAAGGACGTCATCACCTACCTCTGCGGGCTCCTCACCGTGAAGGGCGGCACCAACAAGATCATCGAGTACTTCGGTCCCGGCGCGGAGTCGATCAGCGCCACTGGCAAGGGCACCATCTGCAACATGGGCGCGGAGCTCGGCGCCACCACCTCGCTCTTCCACTTCGACGACCGCATGGCCGCCTATCTCCGCGCGACGGACCGGGCCGACCAGGCCGCGCTCGCGGAGGCGCACCGGGCGCATCTCGTCGCCGATCCCGAGGTGCTCGCCGACCCGAAGAAGTACTACGACGAGGTCGTCGAGGTGAACCTCTCCGAGCTCGAGCCTCACATCGTCGGCCCGCACTCGCCCGACCGCGCGCGGCCCGTCAGCAAGCTCGCCGCCGAGGTGAAGAAGGAGGGCTGGCCCGCCCAGATCAAGGCCGCCCTCATCGGCTCCTGCACCAACTCCTCCTACGAGGACATGCGACGCGCCGCCCACATCGCCACCCAGGCTCTCAAGGCCGGGCTCAAGGCGAAGACCCCCTTCCTCGTGACGCCGGGGTCGGAGCGCATCTACCAGACCATCAAGCGCGACGGCATCATGGATACCTTCCAGCAGATCGGGGGCACCGTGCTCGCCAACGCGTGCGGCCCCTGCATCGGCCAGTGGAAGCGGTCGGACGTGAGCGCGACCGAGACCAACACCATCGTGTCGTCGTTCAACCGCAACTTCCCCGGGCGCAACGACGGCAGCGCGAGCACGCTGTCGTTCCTCACCAGCCCGGAGATCGTGACCGCGCTGGCCTTCGCGGGGTCGCTCGAGTTCGATCCCGTCAACGGCACCATCCCCGGTCCCGACGGGCGGGCGTTCCGCTTCACCGCGCCCGAGGGCGAGGAGCTGCCCGCCCGCGGCTTCGCCAAAGGCGAGGAGGGCTTCGAGGCGCCGGCGGCGAGCGGCGATGCGGTGCAGGTCGTGATCCCACCGGGGAGCGAGCGGCTCCAGCTCCTCCAGCCCTTCCCGCGGTGGGACGGCAAGGACTTCACCGAGCTCCCGATCCTCGTCAAGACCAAGGGCAAGACGACCACCGACCACATCTCGCCCGCCGGCGCGTGGCTCCGCTTCCGCGGGCACCTCGACAAGATCAGCGACAACATGTTCCTGGGCGCGGTCAATGCCTTCACCGGCGAAGCGGGGAAGGGCGTGAACCCCCTCACCGGCGAGGCGGGCAAGACCTTCACCCAGAACGCGCGCGATCTCAAGGCGCGCGGGATCTCCTGGATGGTGATCGGAGACGAGAACTACGGCGAGGGGTCGAGCCGCGAGCACGCGGCGATGTCGCCCCGCTACCTCGGCGCCAAGGTCGTCATCGTCCGGAGCTTCGCGCGCATCCACGAGACCAATCTCAAGAAGCAGGGCATCCTGCCCCTGACCTTCAGCGACCCCAAGGACTACGACCTCTTCGACCGGGCCGATCGCGTGAGCGTGCGCGGGCTCGCCGCGCTGATGCCGGGCCAGCCGGTGGAGGTGGTCATTCACAAGGCGGGTGGCGAGACCGTCACCATCAAGTGCAACCACACCTTGACCGACGAGCAGATCGGCTGGTTCAAGGCAGGCTCGGCGCTCAACGCGCTCACCTAACTTCGAGGAGACCTCAATGGCCGGCAAGGTGAAGATTCCCGCGGGCGAGAAAGTCACGATCAGCCACGGCAAGCTGCAGGTGCCGGATCACCCCATCATCGCGTTCATCGAGGGCGACGGGACGGGGCCGGATATCTGGGCCGCGTCCGTGCGAGTGCTGGACGCCGCCGTCGCCCAGTCCTACCAGGGCCGGCGGAAGATCGCCTGGACCGAGGTGTATGCGGGTGAGAAGGCGCAGGCCGTGTACGGCAAGGACTGCCCGCCGAACCTTCTGCCCACCGAGACCCTCGACGTGATCCGCGAGTATCTGGTCGCCATCAAGGGCCCGCTCACCACGCCGGTGGGCGAGGGCTTTCGCTCGCTGAACGTCACCCTTCGCCAGGAGCTCGATCTCTACGTGTGCCTCCGCCCGGTGCGCTGGTACAAGGGCGTGCCCTCGCCAGTGAAGCATCCTGAGAAGATCGACATGGTGATCTTCCGCGAGAACACCGAGGACATCTACGCGGGCATCGAGTGGGTGCAGGGGACGCCGGAGGCGCGAAAAGTCATCGATTTTCTCCAGAAGGAGATGGGGGTCACGAAGATCCGCTTCCCCAACACGTCCTCCATCGGCATCAAGCCCGTCTCCAAGGAAGGCTCGGAGCGCCTGATCCGGGCGTCGATGCGGTACGCCATCGAGAACAGCCGTCGCAACGTCACCCTCGTGCACAAGGGAAACATCCAGAAGTTCACCGAGGGGATGTTCATGAAGTGGGGCTACGCGCTCGCCAAGGCGGAGTTCTCGGACAAGCTCGTGGGCTGGGATGACTGCGGCGGCAAGCCCCCCGCGGGCAAGGTCCTGGTGAAGGACGCCATCACCGACGCCTTCCTCCAGCAGATCCTGACGAGGCCGGATGAGTTCGACGTGATTCCGTGCTGCAACCTGACCGGTGACCTCATCTCCGACGCTCTCGCGGCGCAGGTGGGCGGCATCGGGATCGCCCCCGGCGCCAACATCAACTACGAGTCGGGGCACGCCCTCTTCGAGGCCACCCACGGTACCGCGCCGAAGTACGCGGGCCTGGACAAGGTGAATCCCGGTTCGGTCATCCTGTCGGGCGAGATGATGCTGCGCTACATGGGCTGGACGGAGGCGGCCGACCGCATCGTGGCCGGCCTCGAGAAGACCCTCGATCAGAAGACCGTCACCTACGACTTCGCCCGGCTGATGCAGGGGGCGAAGGAGGTCAAGTGCTCGGAGTTCGGCACCGCCATCATCAAGAACATGGAGACCCTCTGATGGCGCGGCCGAAGATCACCGTCGTCGGCGCCGGCAACGTCGGTGCCAGCGTCGCGCAGTATGCGGTGGAGCGCGAGCTGGGCGACGTGGTCCTCGTCGACGTGGTGGAGGGCATCCCGCAGGGCAAGGCGCTCGACCTCGCCCAGGCGGGGCCGGTGCACGGCTACGACGCGGCCCTCGTGGGCAGCAACGGCTACGACGAGACGGCGGGCTCGGACATCGTGGTCATCACCGCCGGCCTCGCCCGCAAGCCGGGCATGACGCGTGACGACCTCCTCTTCAAGAACGCCGAGATCGTGGGGAGCGTGGTGGAGCAGGTGGTGTCGCGCTCGCCCAACTCCATCTTGATCCTCGTGACCAATCCACTCGACGCGATGGTACAGCTGGCGTGGAAGAAGTCGAAGTTCCCCGCGCAGCGCGTGATCGGGATGGCGGGGGTGCTCGACTCCGCGCGGTTCCGCACCTTCATCGCCCAGGAGCTAGAGGTCTCGGTGGAGAACGTCACCGCCTTCGTGCTGGGCGGCCACGGCGACACCATGGTGCCCCTGCCGCGTTATTCCACGGTGGCCGGCATCCCCATCACCGACCTCCTGCCCAAGGAGCGCATCGACGCCCTGGTCACCCGCACCGCCAACGGCGGCGCGGAGATCGTGGCGTTCCTGAAGACGGGCAGCGCCTACTACGCGCCTGCCGCCTCCGCGGTGGAGATGGTGGAAGCCATCCTCAAGGACAAGAAGAAGATCCTCCCGTGCGCGGCCTATCTCGACGGTCAGTACGGCGTGAAAGGCCTCTACGTGGGCGTGCCGGTGAAGCTCGGGCGCGCCGGCGTGGAGCAAATCGTCGAGATCAAGCTGACCAAGGACGAGCAGGCCGCCTTCGATAAGTCCGCGGCGGCGGTGCGTGAGCTCGTCGACAAGCTGAAGCTGTAGGAGCGCCCCCCGCCTTGTCCATGCGTCCCATCCACGTCTCGGCGATTACCGACGCGGTGAAGAAGCTCTGCATGGAGGCGAACTACGACCTGGAGCCGGACGTGCTCCGCGCCTTCGACCGCGCGCTGGGGGTCGAGCGCTCACCCGCCGGCCGCCAGGTGCTGCAGATCCTCAAGGACAACGCCGAGCTCGCCCGGACGAAGAAGATCCCGTACTGCCAGGACACCGGCTTCGTGGTCTGCTTCGCGGAGGTCGGCCAGGACGTGCACGTGGAGGGCGGTCTCCTCGCCGACGCGATCAACGCGGGGATCCGCGCTGGCTATACCGAGGGCTATCTGCGCGCCTCGATCGTGCGCTCGCCCTTCGACCGCGTGAACACCGCCGACAACACGCCCGGGGTCATCCACACCGAGCTCACGGCGGGCGCGAATCTCCGCATCCAGATCATGGCCAAGGGCGGCGGCTGCGAGAACCGGTCGAAGTACAAGATGCTCACGCCGGCCGAGGGCATCGAGGGCGCCAAGGCCTGGGTGCTCGAGTGCATCAAGACGGCGGGGCCCGACGCGTGCCCGCCCCTCATCGCCGGCGTCGGCATCGGGGGCACATTCGAGAAGGCGGCAATCCTGTCCAAGAAGGCGCTGTTCCGCGAGCTGGGCTCGCCGAATCCCGATCCCGCCGCGGATGCCCTTGAGAAGGAGCTGCTCGAGCGGGCCAATCGCCTCGGCATCGGCCCCCAGGGCTACGGCGGCGACACCACCGCGCTCGGCATCCACATCCTGACCTATCCCTGCCACATCACGAGCCTTCCGGTGGCCGTCACTATCGAATGCCACGCCCACCGCCACAAGGAAGCCGTCCTGTGATCAAGACGGCGGCGGACGGGATCAAGGACGTGACGCCGCCGCTGAGCGACGCCGACGTCGAATCGCTCACCGCAGGGGACCGCGTCCGCATCACCGGCACCCTGTACACGGCGCGGGACGCCGCCCACGGCCGCCTCTCGCCGCTGGTGGAGGCGGGCCGGCCGCTCCCCATCGACGTGAAGGGCCAGATCATCTACTACACGGGCCCCTCGCCGGCGCGGCCGGGGGATGTGGTGGGCTCCGTGGGGCCCACCACGGGGGGCCGCATGGACACGTTCACTCCCGGTCTCCTCGCCCTCGGGCTCAAGGGCACGATCGGGAAGGGGGCGCGCTCGCAGCCGGTGAAGGACGCCCTCGCCCGGCACAAGGGCGTGTACTTCGGCGCCATCGGGGGCGCCGGCGCGGTGCTCTCGCGCTTCGTGAAGAAGCTCGAGGTGGTGGCCTACGAGGACCTCGGCACGGAGGCCATCCGTTGCCTCGAGGTGGAAGGCTTCCCCGCCATCGTGATCAACGACTGCCACGGCGGCGATCTCTACCAGGACGGCGTCAAGCAGTACGCACGCGACTAGAGAAAGGGCTCGACGTATGCCAGACGGGTTGTTGGGGAATCAACGTGGTGAAGTGGCCCTGCCGCGCGCGACCCTCCGCACCGACACGTGGTGGCTCCTGCCCGTCACCGTGGTGGTGGTGCTGGGGAGCTTCATCGTCTACTCGACGTGGGCGGCTTTCCAGAACGCTCACTACTTCGTGGCGCCCTATCTCTCGCCGTTCTACTCCCCATGCATCTCCACGTCCTGCCTGCATTCGACATTCGGCTTCGGGCTTCCCGACATCCACATGCCGATCATCGGGCTCGTGTCGCCGGCCTTCCTGATCCTGTGGGGACCCGGCCTCTTCCGGCTGACCTGTTACTACTACCGTAAGGCCTACTACCGCTCGTTCTGGCTCTCGCCGCCCGCCTGCGCGGTGCCTGACGCCCACCGGCGCTACACCGGGGAGACGCGCTTCCCCCTCATCCTGCAGACCCTGCATCGCTACGCGTGGTACGTCGCGGTGGTGTTCATCGCGCTCCTCACGTGGGACGCCCTCCTCGCCTTCCGCTTCAAGGATGGCTTCGGGATCGGGGTGGGGACGCTCGTGATGTGGGTGAACGTCATCTTCCTGGCCGCCTACACCTTCTCGTGCCACTCCTGCCGGCACGTCTGCGGCGGCCACGTGAGCTCGTTCCACAAGGCGCCCGCCCGACTCGCCGTGTGGCGCTTCATCACGACAATCAACGAGCGCCACCCGCTCTTCGCGTGGCTCTCCCTCTTCAGCGTGGGACTGACCGATCTCTACATCCGGCTCGTGTCCATGGGCGTCATCCACGACGTGAGGATCCTGTGATGGAGAATTTCAAGTCCTTCGAGTACGACGTTCTCGTGATCGGCGCGGGGGGCGCGGGGCTGCGCGCGGCCATCGAGGCCCACGACAAGGGCGTCAAGACCGCGCTCATCTGCAAGTCCCTCCTCGGCAAGGCCCACACCGTGATGGCGGAGGGCGGCATGGCCGCCGCCATGGGCAATGTCTGGAAGGAGGACAACTGGCAGGTGCACTTCCGCGACACCATGCGGGGCGGCAAGCTCCTGAACAACTGGCGTATGGCCGAGCTCCACGCCAAGGAATCCCCCGACCGCGTGCTGGAGCTGGAGGAGTGGGGCGCGCTGTTCGACCGCACCAAGGACGGCCTCATCTCCCAGCGCGACTTCGGTGGCCACCGCTACGCGCGGCTCGCCCACGTGGGTGACCGCACCGGGCTCGAGCTGATCCGCACGCTCCAGCAGCGGGCGGTGGCGCTGGGCATCGACGTCCACATGGAAGTGAACGTCCAGCGCCTCATCAAGGACGGCGACCGCGTGGCGGGGGCGGTGGGCTACTACCGAGCCAGCGGCGAGCTCGCGGTGTTCCGGAGCAAGGCGGTCGTCCTCGCCACCGGCGGCGTGGGCAAGGCGTGGAAGTACACCTCGAACTCGTGGGAGTGCACCGGCGACGGCATGACGCTGGCCCTCGATGCCGGCGCGGAGCTGATCGACATGGAGTGCATCCAGTTCCATCCCACCGGGATGGTCTGGCCGCCCTCGGTGCGAGGGATCCTCGTGACGGAAGGCGTGCGGGGCGACGGCGGCACCCTCAAGAACACCGAGGGGACGCGCTTCATGTTCAACTACATCCCCGAGTTCTTCAAGAGCGAGACCGCGGACAACGAAAAGGAAGCGGATGCCTGGTACGAGGACAAGAAGAACAATCGGCGCACGCCCGACCTCCTGCCGCGCGACGAGGTCGCTCGCGCCATCAACTCCGAGGTGAAGGCGGGGCGGGGGACGCCGCACGGCGGCGTGCTCCTCGACATCGCCAGCCGCCGTCCCGCCGACTACATCCGCAAGCGCCTGCCGTCCATGTACCACCAGTTCAAGGAGCTGGCGGGCGTGGACATCACCAAGGACGCCATGGAAGTCGGCCCCACCTGCCACTACATCATGGGCGGCGTGCGCGTGGAGGCGGAGACCGCAGCCACCCGCGTCCCCGGTCTCTACGCCGCCGGTGAAGTGGCGGGCGGTCTCCACGGCGCCAATCGCCTCGGCGGCAACTCGCTCTCCGACCTCGTGGTGTTCGGCCGGCGCGCCGGTCTCGCCGCCGCCGAGTACGCGAAGGGGCTCAAGACGGCGCCTGCCCTCGATGCGGCGCAGGCGGACGCGGCGGTGCGCTCGCTGCTGTCGCCCTTCGATAGCAAGGGCAACGAGAACCCCTACGCCATCCACTCCGATCTCCAGGAGTGCATGCAGACGCTCGTCGGCATCATCCGCACCGAGGGCGAGCTGCGGAAGGCGCTCGAGGAGATCGCGGTGCTCAAGCAGCGGCTGGCGCGCGTGCGCGTGGAAGGCGGCCGCGCCTTCAATCCCGGCTGGCATCTCGCGCTGGATCTCCACTCGATGCTGTCGGTGTCCGAGGCGGTCACCCTCGGCGCCCTCGAGCGGAAAGAGAGCCGTGGGGGGCACACCCGCGACGATTATCCGTTCACCGACGAGCGCTTCGGCACCCTCAACGTGGTAATCCGCCGCTCCGCCGGCGCCTTGGGCGTGTCGATCGAGCCCATTCCCCCCCTGCCGCCCGAGCTCAAGGCGCTCCTCGGAGAGAAGAAGTAATGGCCGCGACCACGGTGACGATGAAGGTCTGGCGGGGCGACGCCAAGGGCGGCGCCTTCCGCGAGTACCAGGTGCCCTCACAGGAGGGCATGGTGGTGCTGGACGTGATCCACACGCTGCAGGCCACCCAGGCGGGGGATCTCGCCTGCCGCTGGAACTGCAAGGCGGGCAAGTGCGGCTCGTGCAGCGCGGAGATCAACGGCAAGCCGCGCCTCATGTGCATGACCCGCATGGACACGTTCCAGCCCGGCGAGACCATCACCGTCGCGCCCATCAAGACGTTCCCGCTCTACCGTGACCTCGCCACCGACGTCTCGTTCAACTACGAGCGGGCCAAGGAGATCCCCGCGTTCAAGCCGGGCCCCAAGGAAGCCGACGGCACCCGGCGCATGTGGCAGGAAGACGTGGAGCGCAGCCAGGAGTTCCGCAAGTGCATCGAGTGCTTCCTGTGTCAGAACGTCTGCCACGTGATCCGCGACCATCCCGAGAACACGCCGCACTTCGCGGGCCCGCGCTTCCTCATGCGCATCGCCGAGCTGGAGATGCACCCGCTGGACACCAACGACCGGCTGGAGCTGGCCCAGTCGAAGGCCGGGCTCGGGTTCTGTAACATCACCAAGTGCTGCACCGAGGTCTGCCCCGAGCACATCCACATCACGGACAACGCGCTCATCCCTCTCAAGGAGCGCGTGATCAGCGAGAAGTACGATCCGCTGTTCTGGCTCGCCCGGAAGCTCAAGGGCAAGTAACCAAGCCTTTGAAAATCCACGAGTATCAGGGCAAGGCGATCCTGCGAGAGTTCGGTGTCCCGGTGCCCAACGGGGACGTCGCGGACACGCCGGCGCAGGCCCGCGCGATCGCCCAGCGTCTGGGCGGCAAGGTCGTGGTCAAGGCGCAGATCCACGCGGGCGGGCGCGGCAAGGGTGGCGGCGTGAAGCTCGCCGACGATCCCGCGGCCGCGGAGGCGGCCGCCACGCAGATCCTCGGCATGATGCTGAAGACGCCCCAGACCGGCCCCGAGGGTATCAAGGTGCTCAAGGTCCTGATCGAGGAGGCTTCGCCCATCGAGCGCGAGCTCTACCTCTCGATCACGCTCGACCGCGGGCGAGGGCAGCACGTGGTGATGGCGTCCCAATCGGGCGGCATGGACATCGAGGAGGTCGCGGCCAGACATCCGGAGAAGATGATCCGTGAATCGGCCGATCCCGCGCTGGGGCTACAGGCCTTTCAGGCGCGTACCCTCGCCTACGGCCTGGGCCTGGCCGGTGAGCAGTTCAAGGCCGGGGTGACCCTGATCCTCAATGTCTTCCGCGCCTATCTCGAGAAGGACTGCTCGCTGGCGGAGATCAATCCACTCGTCGTGACGGGGGATGGGAGGGTGCTGGCGCTCGACGCCAAGCTCAACTTCGACGACAACGCCCTCTATCGCCACAAGGACGTGGTGGCCCTCCGCGACGTCAACGAGGAGACGCCGCTCGACGTCGAGGCATCCAAGTACAGCCTCAACTACATCAAGCTGGACGGCAATGTCGGCTGCATGGTGAATGGCGCGGGGCTGGCCATGGCCACCATGGACATCATCAAGCTCGCGGGCGGCGAGCCGGCCAACTTCCTCGACGTGGGGGGCGGCGCCTCCCCCGAGCAGATCGAGAATGCCTTCCGCATCCTCTCTTCCGATCCGAGCGTGAAGGCCGTCTTCATCAACGTCTTCGGAGGCATTCTGAGAGTCGACCGGCTCGCGGAGGGCATCATCGCCGCGGTGAAGAAGCTCGGGCTGAAGCTCCCGGTGGTCCTGCGCGCGGAAGGGACCAACGTGGAGCAGGGCAAGAAGATGCTGGCCGAGTCCGGCCTCGCGCTCGTCATGGCCGACGACATGGGCGAGGGTGCGAAGAAGGTGGTCGCGCTGGCTCGCGGCGCCGCGCGATGAGCATTCTCGTCGACCGGAACACGAAGGTCCTCGTGCAGGGCATCACCGGCAAGGAAGGCGCCTTCCACGCCGCCCGCTGCAAGGAGTACGGCACCCAGATCATGGGGGGCGTGACGCCGGGCAAGGGCGGCACCACCCACGAGGGCTTCGCGGTCTGGAACACGGTGGAGGACGCGGTCAAGGCCACCGGTGCGGACTGCGCGCTGATCTTCGTCCCGCCTCCCGCCGCCGCGGACGCGATCATGGAGGCGGCGGATGCCGGCATGCCGCTGATCGTGTGCATCACCGAGGGCGTGCCGGTGGCCGACATGGTGCGCGTGAAGGCGTTCCTCGCCCGGACCTCCAGCCGGCTGATCGGCCCCAATTGCCCGGGGCTCATCACGCCGGGCCAGGCCAAGATCGGCATCATGCCCGGCCACATCCACAAGGCGGGTCACGTGGGCGTCGTCTCGCGGAGCGGCACGCTGACCTACGAGGTCGTGCACCAGCTGACGCAACGTGGGCTCGGGCAATCGTCCTGCGTGGGGATCGGGGGCGATCCCGTCAACGGCACCACCTTCATCGACGTGCTGAAGCTCTTCCAGGCCGATCCCGACACCACGTCGATCATGATGATCGGCGAGATCGGGGGCACCGCGGAGGAGGAGGCGGCCGCCTTCATCAAGCAGTACGTCACCAAGCCGGTCGTCGGCTTCATCTGCGGCCAGACCGCACCGCCGGGCCGCCGCATGGGCCACGCGGGCGCGATCATCGCGGGCGGCAAGGGGACCGCCGCCGAGAAGATGAAGGCGATGGAAACCGCCGGCATCACCACCGTCAAGAGTCCCGCCGACATGGGCGCCACCGTCGCACGCGTGCTCGGCAAGGGCTAGGGGAGTCATGGCCATCGAGCGGACCCTCACCATCATCAAGCCCGACGCGGTCGCGCGGAACGCGATCGGCCAGATCATCGCGCGCTTCGAGGCGGCCGGCCTCAAGGTGCTCGGCGCCAAGTTCGTGCGCCTGTCGCCCGATCAGGCGGCCGGCTTCTACGCCGTGCACAAGGCGCGGCCGTTCTTCGCGAGCCTCTGCGCGTTCATGACCCAGGGCCCGGTGATGCCCATGGTGCTGGAGGGCGAGGGCGCCATCGCCAAGCTGCGCGACATCATGGGCGCCACCGACCCCGCCAAGGCCGCGCCGGGGACGATCCGCCGCGACTTCGCCTCCTCGATCGAGGCCAACGCCGTGCACGGGTCGGACTCGCCCGAATCCGCGGCCTTCGAGATCGAGTACTTCTTCGGCCCCCACGAGATCCACACGCGATAGAGACGTGGGCCCGGGTCGACGACGAGTTCTTTCCCGCCATCCTCGGCACACGACAGCGGGTGATCGCGGGCGTGGTCGGGATCGGCCTGGGCGTGGTGGCACCCTTCCTCCTCTCCGTCGCGGTGGTGGCCGCCACCGGCGATCTCCTCTTCACGATCTTCCCGCTGCCGTTCCTCGGCCTGGTCTGGGCGCTCCAATCGATGGCGCCTGCCGGCTACACGCTGGAGCGCCGCGGTCTCCGACTCGAGCGCCGCTGGCTCGCCCGACGGCTCCCCTACGCGGCCATCACCGCCGCCGACCGCACGCCGCGGCCCATCGGCGGTTTCCTCGCCCTCGGCCTCAATGCGCTGTTCGGCTCGCACGGGCTCCGCTGGAACCGGCGGACGGGGCTCCACTACCTCGCCATCACCAACACGCGCGACCTCGTCTACCTCCACACCCGCCGCGGCCTCGTGGTGATCTCCCCGAGCCGCCCGGACGAGTTCGTGGCCGCGCTCTCCGCCCGCCTCGGCAGGCGAGGGGAGGATTCGCCGTGACGAGCCGCATCCCGCTCGCCGTCTCGATCCCGCAGACGTTCCCTTCAGGCCCGATCGATCCCGAGCGCATCCGCCGGTATCTCGCCCGCGCCGAGGCCCTCGGCTTCACTGGCGCCTGGGTGGTCGAGCAGGTGGTGGGCACGATCCCGAGTCTCGAGCCCATCGAGCTGCTCACCTTTGCCGCCGCGGCCACGCGCCGGC
Organism: Candidatus Methylomirabilota bacterium; assembly: GCA_035764725.1. Lineage (NCBI taxonomy): Bacteria > Methylomirabilota (SeqCode) > Candidatus Methylomirabilota bacterium. The sequence goes on from DASTYT010000051.1 coordinate 37,544, forward strand.
TACGCGTCGGGGCGGCGGTGCTGTTGACCGCGCTGCGGACGCCGCTTCACACCGCCAAGAGCCTCGCCACGCTCGATCAGCTCTCGGGCGGACGACTCGACGTCGGCGTGGGCCTGGGCGGCCAGCCTGCGGTCTATCCCGCCTTCGGGCTCTCCGCCGAGCGTCGCGCCGCGCGCTTCGCGGAGGGGGTGACGCTCATGAAGCGCCTCTGGACCGAGCCCCGCGTGACATTCGACGGCGAGTTCTACCGGCTCAAGGATCTGCCCATGGAGCCCAAGCCGCGCCAGCGTCCGCATCCACCGATCTGGTTCGGAGCGCATCACCCGGACGCGCTCCGGCGCGCCGTCGCTCTCGGCGACGCGTTCATGGGCGCGGGCTCGGCCTCCACCGCGACGTTCGCCTCCGAGGTGGCGCAGCTGCGGCGCACGCTGGAGGAGGCGCGCCGCGACCCCGCGACGTTCCCTGTGGCCAAGCGCGTCTACATCGCCGTGGACGATGACCGCGCGCGGGCGGCCCGCCGCCTCACCGAGTGGTTCGGCGGCTTCTATCACCGGCCCCAGCTCGCCGAGGAGGTCTCGGTGTGGGGCTCGGCCGAGCAGTGCGCGGAGGGGCTCCGGGCGGTGGTGGCGGCGGGGGCCGGCATGCTCATGCTCAACCCCGTCTTCGACGACGAGGAGCAGCTCGAGCGCTTCGCCGCGGAGCTGGCGCCCCGGCTCTAGCGGCGTGAAGGTCATCGTCGACCGGCTCGGCAAGATCTATCGCGACCGTCGCGGCCATGCGGTGACCGCGCTCGAGGACGTCACATTCACCGCCGAGCCCGAAGAGTTCCTCGCCATCCTCGGTCCCTCGGGCTGCGGGAAGTCGACCCTGCTCGGCGCCATCGCCGGGCTCCTGCCGGCCTCCTCCGGCGGCATCTTCTTCGAGGGCGCGCGGCGGTCGGGGCAGCCGCTCACCGCCACCGTCTTCCAGGAGTTCGCGCTCTTTCCCTGGCGCACGGCGCGCGCCAACGTCGAGCTTGGGCTGGAAGAGCTGGGGCTGCCCGCGGCGGAACGGGCCACGCGGGCGCGGCGCTACATCGACCAGATGGGCCTCGGCGGCTTCGAGGACCGCTACCCGCATCAGCTCTCGGGGGGCATGCGGCAGCGCGTGGGCATCGCGCGCGCGCTCGTAGTGGATCCCGCGGTCTTGCTCATGGACGAGCCCTTCTCCGCGCTCGACGCGCAGACGCGCACCCTCATGATGGAGGAGCTGCTGGCGATCTGGGAGCGCGCCCGCACCACGATCGTCTACATCACCCATAACATCCAGGAAGCGGTGTTCATGGCCGATCGCGTCCTCGTCCTCTCACGCCGGCCCGGCCGCGTGCTCGCGAGCGTGCCGGTGGCCTTGCCGCGCCCGCGCACCGAGGCCATGCTGGGCGATCCAGCCTTCGTGGCCACCGCCGACCGCATCTGGAGCCTCATCCGCTCGCAGGCCGAGGCCGCGCTCGTCGAGGGGCGGGCATGAGCGTCTCGCGCGCGGCGGTGTCCCGCGTGCCGGTCGAGGACCGCACGCGCTTCCTCGTGCGCCGGCATCACCCGGCGCTGCGGGTCGCCGCGCTGGTCGGCGTGGTCGTGCTCTGGGAGCTCCTGTGCCGGGCGGGCTGGGTGCCCGCTCTCTTCCTGCCGTCGCCGCTCGGCGTCCTCCGGGAGGGGCGCGACATGCTCGTGTCGGGCGAGCTCCTCGTCCACCTGGCCGCGAGCCTCAAGCGCCTGCTCCTGGGCTTCGTCATCGGCAGCGCCGCGGGGATCGCGGTGGGCATCGTCGTCGGCGTGTTCTCGGTGGCGGAGGCGGTGGGGACGCCCCTCATCGCCGCGACCTTCCCCATTCCCAAGATCGCGCTCCTGCCGCTCCTCATCCTCTGGCTCGGCATCGGCGAGCCGTCGAAGGTCGCGGTGATCGCGCTCGGCGTGTTCTTCCCGCTCGCCCTCAACACCTACGCGGGGGCACGGCAGGTCGATCCCGTGCTGGTGCGCGCGGCCGTCGCCTTCGGTGCGGGGCGCTGGAGCATGATCCGCAAGGTGATCGTGCCGTCCACGCTCCCGATGGTCTTCGCGGGCCTCAAGCTGGGGGCGGGCACGGCGCTACTCCTGCTCGTGGCCGCGGAGATGATCGCGGTGGAGTCCGGGATCGGCTTCCTGATCCTGAACGCGGCCAATCTCATGGCCACGACCAAGCTCATGGTCGGCATCGTGCTGCTCTCGGCCCTGGGCGTGCTATCGCACGGGGGCCTGGTGGCGCTGGAGCGCTTGGTCCTGCCCTGGCGCGAGGGGTGAGCAGTCGGCCGGCGCGATCAGACCAGGTTGCCGACCTTCAGCAACATCCACACGCCGATCGCGATCGCGAGCCAGACCGCCGCACCCATGGTGATGCCGAGCGCCAGGCCCCGGGCCGCGTCGAACCTTCGATCCCTCTGCGAAGAGGCGTGCATGACCACCTTAGAGAGCAATACTGAGACCAGGGATGCAAGTGGCCGATTCAGCAGGAGAAAGGCGTTATCATTCCTCTATAGTGCCGAGAAGCACCCGCTCGCCCTGTAATCTCTTCCGACAGGCGGGTCGTGATAGCCTACCCGCCATGACTCGACTCCTGACTCCCCTCGCGGCCGCGCTGCTGATGACCGCCTTCTTTCTTGCCCCGATGGCGACCGAGGCTCAGACCAAGGTCAAGGTCGGTGTGCTCAAGCTCACGTCCTCGGCTCCCATCTTCGTCGGCGTGGAGAAGGGATTCTTCAAGGAGTTCGGCGTCGAGCCCGAGCTGGTCTATTTCCAGGCCGCCGTCCCGATCGCCACCGCGCTGGCCGCCGGCCAGATCGAGGTCGGCGCCACCGGCCTCACCGCCGCCCTCTACAACATCGTGCTGCAGGGCGAAAAGCTGTGGATCGTGGCCGACAAGGGGCGCGAGTGGCCGGGCTTTCCGCTGGTGGGCATCATGGTGCAGAAGGAGCTGTGGGACGCCGGCACGCTGCGGTCGATCCGCGATCTCAAGGGCCGCAGCATCGGCGTGACCCAGCTCGGCTCCACGTTTCACTTCCAGATCGGCAACATTCTCGAGAAGGAAGGCCTCGCGCTCTCCGACGTGCGTATCGTGCCGCTGCAGGCGATACCGGCGACGGTGGAGGCGCTCAAGGGCAAGCAGGTGGACGCGATCCTTGTGCCGCAGCCCTTTCCCGGCGCGGCCGAGGCGGCCGGCTTCGGCAAGATTCTCGCCTGGGCCGGTGATCTCTATCCGTGGCAGATCGCGGCGGTCTTCTACTCGAAGGGCTTCGCGGCGGATCGGTCCCGGGCGGTGGCCTTCATGAAGGGGTACGCCAAGGCTTCCCGCTACTACTTCGACGCGGCCCTCGTCCAGAAGGACGGCAAGGTCGTGCCCGGCACGGCATACGAGGAGGTCGTGGACATCACCGCGCGCTACACGGGGGCCAAGCCCGAGGTGATCAAGCTCGGCCTCCCGTACCAGGACCGCAACGGCCGCCTCCTCGTCCCCGACATCGAGAAGCAGATCGCGTGGTGGGTCAAGCACGGCTTCATGAAGGAGGCGCTGCCCGTCAAGGACGTCATAGATCCCTCTTTCCTGGAAGAGGCGCTCAAGCAGCTGGGCGGGTGAGCGGCGCCGCGACCTCGCGTTGCCGCGTCCGTATCCCCCTGCTATGATTCTCGGGTTGTGATTTCGCCCTTCAAGAAAGTCCTCATCGCCAACCGCGGCGAGATCGCGGTGCGCGTCATCCGGGCCTGCCGCGAGCTCGGCATCGCCACCGTCGCCGTCTACTCGGAGGCGGACCGCGAGTCGCTCCACGTGCTCATGGCCGACGAGGCCGTCGCCATCGGGCCGCCGGCGCCCGCCGAGAGCTACCTGGCGATCGACCGCGTCGTGGCGGCCGCGCGCGCGACGGGCGCCGACGCCGTGCACCCGGGCTACGGTTTCCTCGCCGAGAACGCGGCCTTCGCGGAGGCCTGCGTCGGCGCCGGCCTCGTCTTCATCGGGCCGCCGCCGTCCGCCATCCGCGCCATGGGCGACAAGGTGGCGGCCCGGCGCACGGCGAATCGCCTGGGTGTGCCGGTGGTGCCGGGCACCGAGACGCCCGTCACCGACGACGCGGAAGCCGCGCGTGTCGCCGCCACCGTGGGCTATCCCGTCATGATCAAGGCGGCGATGGGCGGGGGCGGGAAGGGCATGCGCCTCGTGCGCGCCGCCGGCGAGCTCGCGGGCGCCCTCCGCGCCGCCCGCAGCGAGGCGGGCGGCGCCTTCGGCGACTCCTCCGTGTACATCGAGCGCTACGTCGAGGAGCCGCGCCACATCGAGATCCAGGTGCTCGCGGACGCGCACGGCACCGTGCTCCACCTCGGCGAGCGCGAGTGCTCCATCCAGCGGCGGCACCAGAAGCTCGTGGAGGAATCGCCTTCGCCCTTCGTGAGCGCCGAGATGCGCCGGCAGATGGGCGAGGCCGCCTGCCGGCTCGCCGCCGCGGTGGGCTACGTCAACGCCGGGACGGTGGAGTTCCTGGTCGACCGGCAAGGCGCCTTCTACTTCCTCGAGATGAACACGCGGCTCCAGGTCGAGCACCCCGTGACCGAGCTGGTGACCGGACGCGATCTCGTGAAGGAGCAGCTCCGCATCGCCGCCGGCGAGAAGCTCGCCTTCGGCCAGGACGACGTGACGTGGCGGGGCTGGGCCATCGAGTGCCGCATCAACGCGGAGGATCCGCTCGCGGGCTTCGTGCCGTCGCCCGGCCGCATCGCCGGCCTGCGTGTCCCCGGCGGTCCGTGGGTGCGCGACGACTCCGGCGTGTACGCGGGCGCCACCGTGCCCCGCTTTTACGACACGCTCATGGCCAAGCTCATCGTGTGGGGCCCCGATCGCGAGGCCGCCATCGCGCGCATGCGCCGCGCGCTGAGCGAGTACCGCATCACCGGCGTGCGCAGCACCATTCCCGTGCTCGAGCGCATCATGGCCGACGGCGAGTTCGTCGCGGGCCGTCTCCACACCGGCTTCATGGAGCGGCTGCTCGGGGCCGGGATCGGGGGCGGCGCCGGCCGCCGCCGCCTCGCGCTGGTGGCCGCGACGCTCGCCGCCTACGAGCAGGGGGAGCGCCGCGCGCCCGCGCCGCCCTCGACAATGCCGAGCGTCTGGACACAGAGCGGCCGCTCGTGGACCCGCCCGCGATGAAGTTCGAGGCCGAGCTCGACGGCGCGCTGAGCCCCGTGGAGGTGGAGGGCGAGGCCGGACGCTATCGCGTGCGCCTGGACGGCCAGACGCTGGAGGTCGACGCGCGGCGCGTCGGGGAGGGGCTCTGGTCCCTGGTGCTCGGCGGGGAATCCATGGTCGCGGAGATCAGCGACGAGGACGGGGTGTCGGTGGTGCGCGTGGACGGCGAGATCTACCGCATCCGGGTCGAGGAGGAGTCGCGCTACCTCATCCGGACGCGCGGCGGCACCGCCGCCGGCCGTGGCCAGGTCCTCAAGGCCCCGATGCCGGGCCGGGTGGTGCTCATCGAGGTCGCGGTGGGCCAGCGAGTGCAGAAGGGGGACGGCCTTGTAATCCTCGAGGCGATGAAGATGGAGAACGAGTTCCGCGCCTCGGGGGAAGGGACGGTGAAGGAGATCCGCGTCCAGGCCGGTCAAGCCGTGAACCCCGGCGACGTGCTGCTGGTGATCGAGTAGGCATGGCGGCGGCCATCGAGTTCGCGGGCGTCAACAAGTGGTTCGGGCCGCTGCACGTCCTCGCCGACGTCACCCTCGACGTGGCGGCGGGTGAGGTGATCGTGGTCTGCGGCCCGTCCGGCTCGGGCAAGAGCACCCTCATCCGCTGCGTCAACCGCCTCGAGCCCATCCAGGGCGGCGCGATCAAGGTGCACGGCAAGTCCATCACCGCCTCGGACGTCAACCTCTCGCGCCTGCGTGCCGAGGTGGGGATGGTGTTCCAGTCCTTCAACCTGTTCCCGCACATGACGGTGCTCGAGAACGTCACACTGGCCCCCGTGAAGGTGAAGGGGCTCGCGACCGCCGAGGCCGAGAAGATCGCGCGCGGCCTTCTCGAGCGGGTGCACATTCCCGACAAGGCCGACAAGTATCCGGCCAATCTCTCCGGCGGCCAGCAGCAGCGGGTGGCCATCGCGCGCGCCCTTGCGATGCAGCCCCGCATCATGCTGTTCGACGAGCCCACCTCGGCGCTGGACCCCGAGATGATCAACGAGGTGCTCGAGGTCATGACGGATCTCGCGAAGGACGGCATGACCATGATGGTGGTGACGCACGAGATGGGCTTCGCCCGCCGCGTCGCGCACCGCGTGGTCTTCATGGACGCCGGCCGCGTCGTCGAGGTCCAGACTCCCGAGACGTTCTTCGCCGCGCCGCGCTCGGAGCGCGCGAAGGACTTTCTGTCCAAGATCCTGTCCCACTAGCTCCGCCCCGCAAGGAGGCCCTGCATGAAGCGTGTCATTGGATTCATCACCGCCGTCGCCCTGCTCGCCGCCGGGGTCGCCCCGGTGACCGCGCAGCAGCTGACCGGCACCCTCGAGAAGATCAGCCAGTCCGGCGTACTCACCATCGGCACCCGCACCGGCTCGCCGCCCTTCGCGTACGTCAACGCCAAGAACGAGTGGGTCGGCTTCTCCATCGATCTCGTCGAGGAGCTGGTGAAGCCCGCGATCGAGAGGAAGATCGGCAAGCCCATCAAGGTCGAGAAGAAGGAATCCACCCCGCCCACCCGCATTCCCCTCCTCACGTCGAACGCGGTGGATCTCATCGCGGGGACCATGACGGACACGCGGACGCGGCGGGAGAGCGTGGACTTCTCCATCACGTTCTTCGTGACGGGCGCCCAGTTCCTCGTGAAGAAGGGGAGCCCGATCAAGGGCATCCAGAACATCGACGGCAAGCGCATCGCCGCCCAGCAGGGCTCGACGAACGCCCGCATCATCCGCGAGAAGGCGCCCAAGGCGCAGCTCCGCGAGTTCCCCGACCAGCCCGCCGCCTTCCAGGCGCTCCTCCAGGGGCAGGTCGACGCGTACACCAACGACGGCATCCAGCTCGCCGGCCTGAAGTCCAAGGCGCCGAATCCGGCGCAGTGGGACATCGTCGGCGACTTCTTCTCCTACGAGCCCTACGGGATGGCCCTGCGGAAGGGTGACGCCGACTTCCGCGCGGTGGTGAACGCCGGCCTCATGGAGGGGATCGAATCCGGCAAGTACTTCGAGATCTACGACAAGTGGTTCGGCGCCAAGGGCGAATTGCCGTACCCCATGAGCGCCGCTGTCCGGTCCTTCATGATCTACCAGGTCGTCCCGAAATAGAAGGCGTTCGAGCCACGCGACGGGAAGCGGGGTCGGGGCCGGGGGCATGCTCGCGGCGCAATGCTTCACTGAGCGAGCGAGCGTGCCTCCGGTCCCGGCCCCGCGTGCTTTCACGAGCGTGATGGATCAACGGCCGTGAACTATCGATTCGACTGGTCGGTGCTGTGGACGGGGCAGTCCGGCCAGTGGCTGCTCTCCGGGCTCATCACCACGCTCGAGCTGTCGCTCTGCGCGTGGGTGCTGGCGATGGTGCTCGGGATTGTCTCGGGGGCGATGCGCACTGTGCCGTATCGGGCGCTTCGGGGCATCGCGACGTTCTACGTGGAGTTCTTCCGGAACGTCCCGTTGCTGGTGTGGATGTTCTTCTGGTACTTCGCGGTGCCGCCGCTGCTCCCCGAGGTGGTGCGGGAGTGGCTGTTCGGGCACGGGCTCGAGTTCTGGGCGGCGGTGTGCGCGCTGGGCGTGTACAGCGGCGCGCGCTTCTCCGAGGTGCTGCGCTCGGGCATCCAGTCGATCCCGCGCACGCAGCTCGAGGCCTCGGTGGCCTCCGGGCTCACCGTGGTGCAGGCGTATCGTTACGTGATCCTCCCCATCGCGCTGCGGCTCATCATTCCTCCCGGCACGAACGAGTCCCTGAACCTCCTCAAGAACTCCTCGGTCGCGCTGACCATCAGCGTGGCCGAGCTGACCTTCCAGACCCGCCAGATCGAGACCTATACCGCGAAGGCCATCGAGGCTCTCACCGCCGGCACCGTGATCTACCTCGTCCTCTGTCTCTCGCTCTCCGCCCTCATGGGCTGGGTCGAGCGGCGGACCGCGATTCCCGGGCTGATCGCGGGCGGGAGGCGGCGGCGCGCATGAGCCTCGATCTCGGCGTCATCTGGCGGAACCTCGACTTCCTGCTCGTCCAGGGCTTCCTGGGCTTCGGCGCCTTCGTGGGCGGCACGGTACGGCTGGCCATTCCCTCCATCGTCCTGGGTTTCCTCCTCGGCGTCTTCGTCGGGCTGGCCCGCCTGTCGCCGCGCGCCTGGGTCCGCATCCCCGCCACGATCTACGTCGAGTTCTTCCGCGGCGTCCCCCTCGTCATGGTGATCTTCTGGATCTGGTTCATCCTCCCCATCCTGCTCAAGACCAAGATCCCCGAGTTCGGCGTGGCGCTGACCGCCTTCGTGATCTTCGAGGCGGCGTACCTCGGCGAGATCGTGCGCGCGGGCATCCAGTCGGTGGCGCGCGGGCAGGTGGAGGCGGCGACCGCGCTGGGCCTGCGCCCCGGCGGCACCATGCGCTTCGTGGTGCTGCCGCAGGCCCTCAAGAACATGATTCCCTCTCTGGTCACCCAGTTCATCGTGCTGTTCAAGGACACCTCGCTGGCGTCCATCATCGGCTTCATGGACCTGACCAAGGCCGCCCAGGTCGTGAACAATCGCGAGATCCGCCCCTTCGAGCTCTACCTCTTCATTGCCGTCGTCTACTGGATCTGCACCTACTCGATGTCTCGCTACGCCCGCGCGTTGGAGAAGAGGCTCGGCCCTGCCTGAGACCGTCCTGCCCTCCGGCGTCCGGCTGCACTGGCGCGAGGCGGGCGATCCGAGCCGGCCGCCGCTCGTGTGGATCCACGGGGGCTCCGTCGAGGAGTCCTCGGTGATGCTGCCCGACGTGGAGCCCTTCCTCGGCCGGGTGCGGGCGCTCCTCCCGGACACACGCGGCCACGGCCGGTCCAGCAAGTTCGAGCGCCCGGAGGACTACACCTATGCCCGCAAGGCCGAGGATCTCGGCCCCTGGCTGGACGCGCTCGGCGTGGGGCCGGCGGTGTGGGGCGGCGCCTCGATGGGGGCGGCGCTGTCGCTCTGGATGGCCGTTCACGAGCCGGCGCGCGTCCGCGGCGTGATCTCGATCAGCGGCCCCCCCTACGAGCCCCCGCCCGAGGACAAGGCCTGGTGGGCGGCCCACCGGCCCCTGGTCGCGGCGGGACGCTTCGACGAGTACTTCGACGCCAACCTGCGCCTGCGCATGGGCGAGGCGGCCCTCGCGCGGCTCAAGGCACGGCCCGCCCGCTACGCCGAGCTCACCGGCGTGCTCCGGCAGCACTCGGTGGCGTCGCTGCTCGCGCTCCTCGACGAGACCTACTCGCGCGGCGAGTGGCTGGCCGACTGCGCGCGGATCCGATGCCCCGTCCAGATCATCGCGGGCGCGGACGACCGCTTTCCCACCGTGGCGATGTCGGAACGGCTCGCTGACACCATCCCCGGCGCTCGTCTGCACGCGGTCGCGGGCGGGCCGCACTTTCCCAATCGCACCCATCGCGCCGAGGTACAAGGCGTGATGGACGCCTTCTTCCGCTCCCTCGGCATCTAGGGCGCCGCCGCGGCGTCCCCCTGTTCTTGCGACCCCCAGACCCGCGTGCTACGCTCACGCGCCATGTGGACCCGCGAGGGCGCACGATGAGCCGGCTGGCGCGCTGGCAGACCTGGGTGATCGTGGCCGCTGCGCTCGCGGTGCTCCTCGCGGTGGAGGACCTGTTCTTGTTCGAGCGCAATCGTACGCTCCAGGTGCAGGTCGCCAATCGTCAGGCCTTCCTGCAGCGCGCGAGTCAGCTCGAGGTCCTGCACCGCGAGCTCGTGAACGCCATTGCCACGCTGGCCGCGCGCAACAACGACGCCGCCCTTCGCGCGGTCCTCGAGCAGGCGCCCGCGCCGAGCGCGCCGTCCCCAGGGCCGTCCGCGCCGTCGCCCGCGCCGTCCGTCCCCGCGCCCGCCGCGGGCAGCGGGCGCTGAGCGCCACCCATGACCTCCGACGAGCTGCTCCTCGAGACCGAGCCTCCCGCGCCGCGGCCGGCGGCGCCTCCGAGCCCCTGGGCCGCGGTGGTGCTCCTCGTGCTCGCCATGCTGATCTGGTTCGGCTACCAGGCCTGGAATCTCCAGCGCGAGTACCAGAACCTCCAGGGGATCCATGCCGGCCAGGAAGGGCCTCTCGAGCAGGCGCGGCGCCGCCAGGCGCAGCTCGAGACCACCGCGCGCCGGGTCTACGCGCTGTCCCAGCAGGGAAACCCGAGCGCCACCCTGATCGTCCAGGAGCTCGCTCGGCGCGGCGTCAACTTCGCCCCCGGCACACCGCCGACCGCCCCGTCGACGCCCGACGCGCCCGCCACCCCGATGAAATAGCGGCGAACGCTCAGCTCCCTCGCGTCGCCGCCTCGATCGCGGCGCGCACCCGCGCAGGTGTCACCGGCAGGGCGGTGAGGCTCACGCCGAGGCCGCGGAGGGCGTCGCACACCGCATTCGCGATGGCCGCGCCGAGCCCGGGATTGCCGCATTCCCCCACGCCGCGGAGGCCGAGCGGATTCGTGTGCGCGGGGATCTCCTGGTAGAAGGCGTCGATGAGGGGCACGTCGGTCGTGAGCGGCAGCGCGTAGTCGAGCAGGGTGCCGGTGAGGAGCTGGCCGTCGGCATCGTACTCGAGGCTCTCCAGCATGGCGTTGCCGAGGCCGAACGCCGCGCCCCCCGCGAGCTGGGCCTCGATCAGCGCGGGATTCACCGCACGGCCGACGTCGGCGCCCACCACGATCCTGCGCAGCGTGATCTGCCCGGTCTCGGCGTCCACCTCCACGATCACGGCCACGCCGCAGCCGGCATAGGTGAGCTTGGGCACGGTGAACGAGGCGCCGGCGGCGAGGGGTCCGGCGGCCGCCAGCTCGTCGAGGCCCACGCGCCGGCCGCGCGCGGAGCAGGCGCCGGCGGCGTAGACGACCTCCTCCGCGGGCACGCGCAGGACGACGGCGGCGCGCGTGCGAGCCTCTTCCAGCAGCTTGCCCGCCGCCATGTGCGCCGCGTTACCGGCGGTGACAGTGGCGCGCGAGCCATAGGTGCCCACACCGCTCTCCACGGCGGCGGTATCGGGATGGCGAACCACGAAGCGGTCCGCGGGCAGGCCGAGGGCCGAACCCAGGATCTGCGCGAGCGCGGTCTCGAGGCCGGGCCCCATGGACGAGGCGCCGGTGTCCACCGTGAATCGCCCGTCCGGCCGGGCTTCCACGCGCGCGGTCTCGAAGGGGCCGAGCCCCGTCTTTTCCACGTACATGGCGAGCCCGATGCCGAGCTGTTTCGGTGCCGCCGCCTGGACGGCGCGCGCGCCCGCGTAGTCGAGCCGATCGAGCAGCCGCTCGAAGAGGGCGGGGAAGTCGCCGGAGTCGTAGACCGTCTTCACTCCGAACGAGACGGTGCCGCAGTCCCACGGCATCTCGTCCGATCGAACGAGGTTTCTTCGCCGGATGTCGGCGGGATCGAGGCCGAGCCGGGCCGCCGCAGCATCGAGGAGCCGCTCGCGCGCGAAGTTGCACTCCGGGCGGCCGGGCGAGCGGAGCGTGCCCACCGGCGTCTTGTTGGTCACCACACTCCAGAGATCGCAGGCGTAGTCGGGCATGCGGTAGGGGCCGGGCAGGAGGGCCGCGCCAAATTCGGCCGGCACCAGCGCGGCGGTGCGCACGTAGGCGCCGATGTCGGCGCGGATCACGACCCGCACGCCCTGGATGCGCCCGTCCCGGTCGAAACCCATCTCGAGCTCGTAGACGACCTCGCGAGCGTGATTGGCCGCCATCAGGTTCTCGCGCCGCTCTTCGATCCAGCGCACCGGCCGGCCGACGCGCAGGGCCGCGAGCGGGATCAGGATGTCCTCGGGGTAGAGCTCGCCGCGCACACCGAAGCCCCCGCCCACATCCACCTCGGTGAGGCGGAGGGCGCCCGGCGGCAGTCCGAAGATCGGGGCGAGGATGCCGCGATTGATGTGGATGCACTTGGTCGACCCGAGGAGATGCAGCTCGCCGCCGCTCGCCGCGGGCGGTACCGCCACCAGCCCGCGCGTCTCCAGCGCGGCCGCCGTCTGGCGGGGATGCGTGAAGCGCTCGCGGAGCACGAGGTGGGCGCGGGCGAGGGCGCTGTCGGTGTCGCCCACCCGCATCCGGATGAGGGCGACGTTGTTCGAGTCGGTGCCGGCGAAGAGCCGCGGCGCCCCGGGCGCGAGGGCGACGTCCACCGACGCCGCCACGGGCAGGGGCGCGTACTCGACGCCGATCACCTCCAGCGCATCCTCGGCGAGATAGCGGGTGTCGGCCAGCACCACCGCCACCGGCTCGCCGACGTAGCGGACCACCTCGCGCGCGATCGCCGGCTGCAGATAGCGCGTGGCGCCGTCGGGCACCGGCACGCGGTTGGGGATGACGGCGGCGGCGGGCACGTCGGCGGCGGTGAGCACGACGCGGACGCCGGGCAGGGCCAGCGCCCGCCGCGCGTCGACGCTCACGAGCCGTGCATGCGCGTGGCGCGAGCGGAGCACCGCGGCCTCGAGCGCGCCCTCGGGGCGCACGTCCGCCACGAAGCGGCCGCGGCCGGTGAGGAGTGGCTCCGCGCCGAGCCGGGTGAGGGACGCGCCGATCATACGCGGGCGGCCGGAGCGGGGAGGGAGCGGCGCGTCACCGGCGGATCATAGCCCGCGTTCGCCGGCACGATCAACCCCGCGAGCCTTGACAGGTCACGGGCCGTTTGTTACTTGTGTTTCGCCTACATGCCGAGCCTCTCGCCCCGGAGGACCAGCGGATGACCCTCTTCAAGGCTTTCAATCACGTCTCCATTACCGTGACCGATCTCGCGAAGGCCAAGGAGTTCTACGGCGGGCTGCTCGGATTCAAGGAGATTCCGCGGCCGGCGTTCAACTTTCCCGGGGTCTGGTACGGCATCGGAGGGGATCTCTCGCTTCACATCATCGTCAACGAGGCGCTCGTGCGGCCGCCGGTCGAGCGCGCCTCGTTCGAGGGCCGATATCCGCACTTCGCCCTGTGGACGGACGACTGCGACGCGACGGCCGAGCAGCTCACCGCCACCGGCATCCACGTCCATGACCTCGTGTCCACGCCCACCGGGCTCCGCCAGCTCTTCGTGAAAGATCCCGACGGCAACATGCTGGAGTTCATCGGTCCCACCAAGGCGTCGCGCGTACGCCGCATGGAGTAGCGGTTCCCACACCCGCGACACAAAAGGAGACGACGATGAAGTCGATGACCCGCCGCAGCTTCCTGGCCGCCAGCGGTGCCGCCGCCGGCATGGCGGCGACCCAGGGATTCTTCCCCGCCGTACTCCGCGCGCAGAGCGATCCCATCCGGATCGGTTGCCCCCTCCCGCTCACCGGCCCCTTCGCCGCGCTCGCCGCCGACATGCAGCGCGGCGCTCAGCTCGCCCAGGATGAGATCAATGCCAAGGGCGGCGTGATGGGCCGCAAGGTCGAGGTGCTGTTCCGCGACGACCAGCTCAAGCCCGCGGTAGGCGCCCAGCGCACGAAGGAGCTGATCGAGAACGAGAAGGTGCAGTTCGTGGTGGGCGGCCTCGCCGCGCACGTGCAGATGGCCATCAACGAGCAGACCAAGAAGTCCAAGGTGCTGTTCATCTCCACCAGCCAGTCCGACGAGATCAGCGCCAAGCCGGACACCAGCAACATCACCTTCCACGAGGCGCTCAATCCCACGATTACCTCGCGGGTGATGGGCAAGTGGACGTGCGACAACCTCGGCAAGAAGTGGTGGATCATCTACGCCGACTACGCCTGGGGCAAGCAGAACAACCAGGTGCTCACCGACACGCTCAAGGCCAACGGCGGCACCCTGCTCGGCTCCACGCCGTACCCGCTGGGGAGCGCGGAGTTCTCCGCGCATCTCCCGAAGATCCAGGCGGCCAAGCCCGACGTGCTCATGTCGGTGACCCCGGGTGCGGACAACATCGCGTTCCTCAAGCAAGCGCGGAGCTTCGGGATGGACAAGCAGATGAAGCTCGCCCAGCCGCTGCTGTGGATTTCCTATCTCAAGGAGGGTGGCCCCGAGCTCTACCAGGACGTGCACGGCGCGCTCAACTGGTATTGGGAGCTGCAGGAGACGATCCCGACGGCCAGGAAGTTCGTCGAGGCGTCCATGAAGAAGTTCAACATGCCGCCCGGCGACTACGGCGCGTACTCGTACTCCGGCGTCCTGGAAGTCGCGCGCGGGGTGGAGCTGGCCAAGTCCACGGACTCCTTCGCGGTGGCCGACGCCCTGCGGAAGAGTCCCACCTACGACCACTTCAAGGGCAAGCAGTGGTGGCGGGCGTGCGACAACAAGTCCTTCCAGGACATGTGGATCGTGAAGGGGCGCGGCCCCGGTAAGACCAAGGGCGAGTGGGGCCTCGCCGACATCGTGGCTCGCGTGCCGGCCGACGAGAAGTACGATCGCACCTGCGCCGAGAAGGGGTTCGCATGAAGTGGATTGGCGAGGCGCAGCCGAAGGCGAGCCGAGCGGATATGGTAGTGGGTGCCGAGCGGAGCGAGGGCGGCGAGGCGCAGCCGAAGGCGAGCCGAGCGGATACGTAGACATGGATTTGGCCGCCATCCTGCCCCAGGTGTTCACCGGGCTCGTGCTGGGGATGATCTTCGTGCTGCTCGCGATCGGGCTCTCCCTGATCTTCGGGCTCATGACGGTGGTGAACTTCGCCCACGGCTCGCTCTACATGCTGGGCGCGTACTTCACGGTGTTCCTGCTCGCGTACACCCGGAGCTTCTGGGTGGCGCTGGTGGTGGCGCCGATCCTGGTGGGGGTTCTCGGGTTCGCGATCGAGCGGCTGCTCATCCGGCGGCTCTACGGTCGCGGGCCCGACGACCCCCTGCTGCTCACCTTCGGGCTCTCGCTGGTGCTCATCGAGACGGCCAAGCTCATCTGGGGGAAGATCGGGCTCACCCTCGATCCGCCGCGCGCGCTGGCCGGCGCGGTCGACCTCGGCTTCATGGCATTTCCCGTCTATCGCCTCTTCGTCATCGCGGTCACCATCGTCGTGCTCATCGGTCTCTGGGCGTTCGTGAACCGCACCAACGTGGGCCTGATCATCCGTGCCGGCTCGCGCGATCCGCTGATGGTGCGGGCCCTGGGCGTGGATCTCAATCGGATCTGGCTGCTCGTGTTCGGCGTCGGCTGCGGCCTGGCCGGACTCGCGGGCGCCCTTGCCGGCCCCATGCGGGGCGCCTACGCCGACATGGGCGTGACGATGATCATCGAGTCGTTCGTGGTGGTGGTGGTGGGCGGCATGGGCAGCCTGCTGGGCGCGGTGGTGGCGGGCATCATGATGGGGCAGGTGGTGGGCATCACGACCCTCTTCGCCCCCAAGCTCGCCGAGATCATGGTCTTCGTCGTGATGGCGGTGGTCCTGCTGATCCGGCCCAGCGGCATCTTCGGCGAGGCCGGACTCGCGGAGTAGGCCGGTGCGGACTGTCACGAGATGGGTGGCGCGCCACCCGGTCTTCGCCTTCGCCCTCGTCTTCGCGGTCTTTCCGTTCGTCGTCCCCTACAAGGCCCTCGCGGCGCAGGTGCTGATCTTCGGGCTCCTCGCCATGGGCTTCAACCTGCTCTACGGCTACACCGGGCTCCTGTCCTTCGGCCACGCCGCGTACTACGGGCTCGGCGCGTATGGCACCGGGCTCGTCCTCGCCAAGACGAAGCTCGGCTCGCTGTGGCTGGGCGTGCTCGCGGGCCCACTGCTCGCGATGGTCGGGGGCGCCCTGATCGGCTTCTTCTGCCTGCGCCGGCGCGGCATCTACTTCGCCATGCTCACACTGGCCTTCGCGCAGCTGCTCTACTTCGTAGCCTTCCACCTCGCCGATCTCACCGGCGGCGATGACGGGCTGCGCGGCATCCCTCAGCTGCCGCTCCGGCTCCTCGGGTGGACGATTCCATTGGAATCGACCCTTGCCTTCTATTACTTCGCCTACGTGCTGGTAGTGCTGGCGGTGGCCGCGCTCAAGCGCATCCTCGACTCGCCCTTCGGCACCGTGCTCCAGGCCATTCGCGAGAATCCCGATCGCGCCGCCGCCTGCGGCTACGACGTGAACCGCATCAAGCATCTCTCGTTCGTGTTCTCGGCGACCTTCGCGGGGCTCGCGGGCGGGCTTGACGCGCTCCGCCTCGCGGTGGTGCCGGTCGAGTCGCTGTACTGGACCACCTCGGGCCAGGTGGTCATCATGACGCTCTTGGGCGGGGCGGGGACGTTCTTCGGGCCCTTCGTGGGCGCGGGCACTTACCTCGTGCTGGAAGACCGCCTGAGCGTCTTCACCGAGTCGTGGCCCCTCGTCATCGGCCTCATCTTCATGGCGTTCGTCCTGTTCCTGCCCAAGGGCATCTGGGGCACGCTGGTCGGACGCCTTCCCATTGGGAGGATCTGACATGGCGATCAAGGTGCTCGAGCTCCACCATCACGGCATTCGCGTCCGCCCGGAGAAGGCCGATGAGGTGAAGGCGTTCTACGAGGACGTGCTGGGTCTCAGCGCCGATCCGGGCCGGCCGAACATTCCCGGCATCCCCGGCTACTGGATGGACTGCGGCAACGACACGCAGATCCACATCATGGGCTGCGAGGGGATGTCACGCTACGCCCAGGGCAGCCCCGACAAGGATCCCACGCGCCTGCACGTCGCCCTCGCCATCCCCGACATCCAGGAGGCCAAGAAGGAGCTGGACCGGCTGGGCGTGAAGTACTGGACCATCAAGTCGGTGGTGGGCCCGGAGCTGGAGCAGATCTTCATGGACGACCCCAACGGCAACCTGGTCGAGCTCCATCAGATCGGCACCTGCCGATGCAAACAGTCGTCGCGCCCGTATCGAGTGACGCCGCCGGCCAGCATGGCCGGCTAGGTCATGGCGGTTTCGGACAGCCAGACGGCCTACGTCGAGCGCATCGACGAGGTCACGCGGACGCGCATCGCGCCGCGGGCGGCCGCGTACGACCGCGAGGGCAAGAACCCCGTCGAGAGCTGGCGGGATCTCTGGCGGGCGGGTTTCCTCGCCGCCGCCGTGCCCGCCGCCTACGGCGGGCGCGGGCTCGACATGGGGACCTACATCGCCTGCCTCCGCGCCATCGCGCGCGGCTGCGCCAATACCGCCATGACCGTGCACATGCACTCCACGGTCATGCGCTTCATCGACGCCCTCTGCACCGACGCACAGAAGCGCCGGTACTACGCGGAGGTGGTGGACCACGGCAAGCTCTTCGGCTCCTGGGGTAGCGAGCCGGCGGTGAGCCTCTCGCGCACGTTCCAGATCGAGACGGTGGTGCGCCGCCGCGACGGCGGCTACGTGGTGGATGGTCTCAAGCACTTCTGCACCATGGCGCTCGGCGCCTCCTACTACATGGTCTGGTGCGCGCTCGACGGCGAGGCCGACATGTCGAAGGCGCTGATCCAGGTGCTGGTCCCGGCGGACAGCCCGGGCATCCACACCGACGGCAAGTGGGACACCCTCGGCATGCGGGCGACCTTCAGCCCGAGCGTGGAGCTCCGCGACGTGCGGGTGACGCCGGAGGCCCTCATGGGCGAGCCGGGCAATGCGCTCAAGGTCGGCGTCGTCGAGAGCTTTGCGTTGGGCTATGCCGCGGTGTACGTGGCGCTGGCCGAGGCGGCGCTCGCCTTCGCCATCGAGGCGGTGAAGAAGCGAGTGGTCAAGCCGGAGAACATCCCAGTGGCCCACGATCCCGCGGTCCAGCGTCACATCGGGGAGTTGGAGGCGCGTCTCCACGCGGTGCTGCTGGTGCTCGGGGATGCCGCTGCTCGCTGGGACAAAGCCGACATGCTCCAGCGGGGGCTCCTCGCCAATCGCGCCAAGCTCCTCGCGACCGAGGTGGGGCTGGCCGTGACCGGCCACGCCATCCAGACCGTGGGCGGCCGGGCCGCCTACAAGGAATTTCCGGTGGAGCGCGCCTTCCGCGATCTCCGCACCGCGACCCTCATGCCGCCCACCATGGACCGGATGATGGAGGCCATCGGCAAGGCCGCGCTCGGCCTCGAGGCGGCGATGTTCCGCGTGGGCGGCGCGCCGAGCGCCTGAGCGGCATGGGCGCAGTCGGCTTCGTGGGCCTCGGCGCCATGGGCACACCCATGGCGAGGCGTCTCCTCGCCGCCGGGCACACCGTGACCGGGTACAACCGCACGCGGGCCAAGGCGGAGGCGCTGGTCCCGCTGGGCCTGCGCGTGGCCGGCTCCCCGCGCGAGGCCGCCGCGGCGGGCGACGCGGTGCTCAGCATGGTGACGGACTCGGAGGCCCTGCGCCGCATCGCCGAAGGCCCCGACGGCATCCTCGCCGGGCTCAAGCCGGGCGCGGTGTGGGCGGACATGAGCACGGTGAGCCCCGCCGTGTCGCGCGCGATGGGCGCGGAGGTGGCCGCGCGCGGCGCCGCGTTCCTCGACGCGCCGGTCTCGGGCAGCGCCGTCACCGTGGAGCAGGGGAAGCTCGCCTACCTCGTGGGCGGCGACACCGCCGCACTGGAGCGAGTGCGCCCCTATCTCCTCGCCATCGGCGCCACCATCACCCACATGGGCGCGCTGGGCATGGCGGTCACCATGAAGGTCGCGCTCAATCTCGGCATCGGCGTGCAGCTCACCGCCTACGCCGAGACGGTGCTCCTCGCCGAGAAGGCGGGCATCAGCCGCGAGCGCGCCGTGGAGGCCTTCGCCCGGAGCGTGCTCGCCTCGCCGATGCTTCAGTACCGGAGCACGTTCGTGCTCGCCTCGCCCGCCGAGCCCCTGTTCGACTGCGTGATGATGCAGAAGGATCTCGGCCTCGCGCTGGAGCTGGGGCACGCGGCGGGCGTGCCGCTGCCCACCACCGCCATCGTCCACGAGCTGCTGACGGCTGCGCGGGCGCTCGGGCTCGGTGACCGCGACTGCGCGGCGGTGTTCGACGTGCTCGCGCGTCTCTCCGGCCAGCCGGGAAGCGTGTAGTGCAGCGGCGTGTAGGACGCCGCCCTCGCTTCGCTCGGGAACCCATCATGTATCCGCTCGCCTCGCCTGCGGCTGCGGCTCGCCCATCTTCCTCCTCAAGCTCTTCCTGACGCCCACGCTGATCGCCTCGGCGAGCCTCGTGGGGCGGCGCTGGGGGCAGGGAGTGGGCGGGGTGATCGTGGCACTGCCTCTCACCTCGGGGCCCGTGGCCTTCTTCCTCGTGCTCGAGCACGGGCCGGCCTTCGCGGCGGGCGCGGCGCTGGGCTCGATGGCCGGCGCGCTCGCCCAGGGCGTCTTCTGCCTGGCCTACGCGGCGCTCGCCGCCCGCGGCTGGCCGCTCGCCTTCGCCGGCGGCACGGCCGCGTTCGCGCTGGCGGGGCTCGTGCTGCAACGCCTCGCGCTGCGGCTCGGGACCCTCACCATCGTGGTCGCGGTGGGGCTGGTGCTCGCTCTCCTCGCGATGCCGCACGGCGAGGAGACGCGCCGCCCGGGCCCGCCACCGCGATGGGACATTCCCGCGCGGATGATCGTGGCGACGGTGCTCGTGCTCTCGCTCACCGCCGCCGCCACGACCCTGGGGCCTCGCCTCAGCGGTCTCCTCGCGACGTTTCCGGTCTACGCCGGCATTCTCGCGGTATTCGCCCACGCCCAGGACGGCCCCGGCCCCGCGACGCGGGCGCTGCGGGGGCTCCTCGCCGGGCTCTTCAGCTTCGCCGCCTTCTTCGTGGTGATCGCCGCCCTGATCGAGCGGCTCGGTATCGTGCCGGCCTTCGCCGCCGCATTCGTCACCACGCTCGCGCTCCAGGCGCTCGCCCTGGTGGTGATCCACGACCCGCCCACGGTGGCTGCCTAGGCCTCAGCGGGCTGGATCGGCGGTCCCCGGCGCGCGCACCGCGACGCCATTGACCACACGCTGCACGCCGCCCACGCTCGCGGCGACGGTGCCGGCCCGCTCCCTCTCTTCGTCCGACCGGACGTCGCCGGAGAGGTACACGACCGCGCGCCGGCTCACCACGCCCAGCCGGGTGAGGTTCGCATCGGTCTCTGCGACCAGGCGGGCCTTCACCTCGCTCTCGATCCTGGCGTCCGTCCAGGGGCTCATGGTGGCGCAGGCCCCGAGAAGGAGAGCCACAGCGACGATCAGCGAGGCAATGAGGCGGCCGCGCATCGGCGTCACTTCGAGCGCTCCCCGAGACCGAACGGCTCCAGGAGCCGGCGAATGGGGCTCGGCCGCGACGGCGCATCCGGCTCGAGCAGGGTCACGCGCACCTGGCCGGCGACCTCATCCCCATCCGTTGCCGGCTCGGCTCGGAGCCGTCCACCGTCGGCGCCCGCCTTCTCGATGCCCTTCTTGACCGCTTCCACACGCTTGGCGGCCAGCGTGGCAGGCTTCGTGCCGTCGAGCGCGGCGCGATCCGCCGCGGAGACCACGGGGACGAGCGCGAGCCGGACGTCCGGCACCTGCTCGAGGAACGTGGCCAGTCGCGTCACCTGCTCGTGAGCCTCTGGCGCCAGGACGGCGGAGCCCGCCGCGAACGGGACGGGGTTCACATCCACCTGCTGAATCATCGAGTCGCTGCCCGTCCGGACCCGGCCGATCCAGCTGAGCGGTGCCGTGACGGTCTTGACGGCGACGTTGCGCAGCGTGCTCCAGAGCGCGTTCCTCATGTCGAAGTGTGGATCGTTCAACCGGCCGTCCACGGGCAAGGACACCCGGATGTCGCCGTGGCGATCCTTCATCAGGGCGACGATCGTACCGAGAGGCAGGCCGATGCGCGCCTGTGCCTCGTCCGAGCCGGACACGCGGGCCACCTCGAGGCGCCGTATCAGAATCTCGGTCTTGGCGTCGAGCGCGTTGCCGTCGACATGGCAGCTGACGGTGGCGCTCAGGGAGCCGGAGCGTGCCTCCCACGCGACCTGCTGGAGCAGATAGGAGTTCGTCCGCGGCACCGCGAAGTCGTGCAGCTCGGCGCCGAGGTCGAGGCGGAGCGGCCCGCCCAGCGACCCCACGCGGCCGTTGACGACCAGGCGTGCATCGCCTCCCACACGTCCGACCAGCTCGACACGGGCCGGCCGCGCCGCCGGGTCGGTGGAAAGCCCCTCGACCCGGCCGTTCAGTGCGTACGTGTCCAGCGCGAACGGAGGCGCCACGCGCTGATCGACGGTGCGAGCGCCGCCGTTCTCGACGGCTATACGACGAATCGTGAGGCGCAGCGGCTCCTCGTCGGACGACGTCGATACGTCCGACGGCGCGCCGGCGCGGCCGCTCCGGCGCGGGGCGAGCAGCGTCTTGAGCGACAGCTCCCCCTGGCGATCGCGCTCCAGCAGCACCCACGGGCGTTGCAGCGCGGCATCACGGATGGTCACGCGGCGGGGCCAGTCGACGTCGACCCCCTCCGCCCGGGCTCGATCGACGCGGAGAAGGGTGCGCTCGCCGTCACGGACGTCGAGCCCCGCGGCCCCCGCCTCGCCGCGCGCCGTCACCCGTCTCGGCTCGCCCGTTCCCATGGCCACCGCGAGATCGAAGTCGACGCGGCCTCGGATTCGCGCGGGGATGTCCGCATATGCCAGATACGGGCCGACCTCCGTGCCTTGCGCCCGCGCGCGCCCCTCGATGGTGACCGGATCGAGCGCCACGCGTCCGTCGAACCCGAGCTGGCCGCCGCCGGGCGGTTGCCCCTGCACGCGTATTCCGAGCGGACCCTGGAAGGGCCAGGTCACCCCGGTGACACGAGCGGTGAGATCTGCGAGCTCGAGCGCGACAACGGGTTGAACGCTCTGATCGCGCCACGCCACGCGTCCGTCCTGCACGAGGATCTCGCCCACCGCGAGGGCGATCGAGGCCGCGTCACCCTTCCCCTCGCTCTTGCCGGGCGCGCCCGGGGTGGCCGGCGCCCCTGGCAGTACGAGCTGTCCCTCGCGATCCCGTTGGAGCGCGACGCGGGGTCCCGCGACGATCAGCCGTCGTGCGGCGAGGTGGGGCCAGTCCGCCTCGATATCGCGCGCCTCGATCCGGCGCGCCCTCCCGAGCTCCATCGTCCCATCGGCGACGCCGAGCTGGCTCACGGCAACGTACCCCTTGACATGGCGCGGCACCGCCGGAGCCAGCGGCTCGTCGATGTGCAGGTCGGCCTCCGCGAATCCCTCGACGCGCATGGAGCCAGGCACCAGTCTCGCCCACGGGCGGAGATCGACGCGCGCGAGCTGAAGGCGCAGCTGGCTCGCCGCCGGGGGCGGGCTCAGGCTTCCACCCAGACGAAGCGTGCCACCGCCGGGAACGCTGCTGCGAATGTCGAGGCGACCGGGCCGCACCACCGGCCAGGTCACATCGCCCAGGCTCGCCTGAAGCGTCGTCTGCTGGAAGCGGCCGCGGCCGCTCGGGGTGGGATCCTTCACGCTCGCCTCGCCCGCCACCTCGAGGCCGCCGATCTCGAGCTGATCCTCGCGGTACCGGAGGTCTCGGAACTCCGTGGTGAGACGAGGCACCACGACGGAGGGATCTTGCTCGCCGCGTCGCAGCAGCGCCACGTCCTCGATCCGGCTCGTCCCGTTCGCGTGCACGCCCTCCCGTGCGTCCAGGCGGACCCGCACCGTGGAGGTGGCGCGTCCCCGCTCCAGCACGAGCGCCGCGTCGGGCGGAACATAGAGGCGCGCCAGCGAGAGATCGAGATTCGAGGTCTCCACGACCGCCTCGAGGTGAATCGGGTAGAGGCGCACGTCGCGTAGCTCGAGCGAGGCCGGCGCGCCCACGGTCACCGAGCGCGCGATGGCCCGGCCATCGTTGCGACGGGTGGAGAGGTTGTGGCCCTCGATCTCGATCTGCTCCGATGTCCAGGTCCGCGGCTCGGCCAGCGCCCGGTCCTCGAGGGCGGCGCGGCTCGCCGTGACGACGAGGTGATCCACCGTCACGTCCAGGAATCGGCGGCTCGACGAAGGCCCCTCGAAGAGATCCGCGATGTTGAACCCGTCGGCGAGCCGCACGATGCGCACCGCCGAGCCCTCGATCCGCGCTTCGCGGAGCCACAGGTGACCCCGGAGAAGGGCCCAGGGACGGAGGCGGAGCTCGACACGATTGACGTCGACGAAGGGTGAGACGCCGTCCCGGTCCTGCATGCTGAGGCCGCGGACGACGATGCTGGCCCGGAACGGATCGAGCTGGACAGCCTCGACGCGCACGGGCCGATGGGAGATCGCATGGATCCGCGCAATCAAGAGGTGTCGAAACAAGACGGGCGATGCGTAGGCAGCCGCCAGCATCAGCAGTGCCAAGACGACGCCCGTGACGACGAGCCACCGAACAGACCTCGAAGATCGCGCTGGCATCCACCGCATGTGACGGATGTTGACGCATCGGCCGTGCCACTCCCGCAGGACCCGAATCGCGACTCGACGGTGCCTTTCGTGACGAACGGACGACGCACGCGGGAGGCGAACGGGTACGATCTGCCGGGACCTGTCAAAAAGTACCCGGTGGACGGCATCGCCGCCCACCGCCGCGAGGCTAGGCCTCGTATTCCCGGCTGACCTCGACGGCGGTCTCGCCGTCGTCGTCGATCACGAGGGCGATGACGTTCGGCCGGCAGCACACCGCACAGTCCTCGGTGAAGCGCTGCCGCCGTCCGCCGCTGGGATCGACGTCGAGGTGGTTCTCCTCGCCGCAGAAGGCGCAGGTGTAGGTCACGTTCGGCGCCGGGCTACACGCCGAGGAAGCGCTGCTGGATGGCAGGATCGGCGCGGAGCTGATCCGCCGAGCCCTCGAACTGGATGCGCCCCTGGTCCATCACGTAGAGCCGGTGGGAGAGCGCGAGGGCCACCTCGAGGATCTGTTCCACGAGCAGGATGGTGGTGCCCCGGCGATTGATCGCCCGCAGGATCTCCGTGAGGCTCTCCACGATGAGGGGAGACAGACCCTCCGTCGGCTCGTCCACCAGCATGAGGCGCGGGCGGGCGACGAGCCCGCGGGCGATCGCCAGCATCTGCTGCTCGCCGCCGGAGAGGCCCTTGCCCTTCTGGTCGAGGCGCTCGCGCAGGCGCGGGAAGTAGGCGAGCACCTCCTCCATCGCCGCGTCACCCTCGCCGCGGCGGCCGTCCGTGCCCAGCCGGCCCAGGCGCAGGTTCTCCTCGACGGTGAGGTTGGGAAGGATGCGGCGCTCCTCGGGCACGTAGGCGATTCCCGCGCGCGCCACCGCGTGGATGGGGAGCCCGCGCAGTTCCTGGCCCGCGAAGGCGATGCGGCCGAGGCGCGCGGGGACGATGCCCATGATGCTGCGTAGCGTGGTGGTCTTGCCGGCGCCGTTCCGCCCGATAAGCGTCACGACCTCGCCCTCGCCCACGTTCAGCGACACCCCCTGGAGGATGTGGGCCTCGCCGTAAAAGGCGTGCACGTCCTCGAGGGAGAGGAGAGGGGCGCTCATCGGGTCGACCCGAGATAGGTCTGCTGCACGAGCGTGTTGGCTCGGATCTCGGCGGGCGAGCCCTCGGCCAGGACCTGCCCCTGGTGCAGCACGGTGATGCGGTCGGAGATGTTCATGACGACCTTCATCTTGTGCTCGACCAGGATGACGGTGCGGCCGTCGGCGATCTTCCGGATGAGGCGGATGGTCTCGTCGGTCTCCTCCGGGCTCATCCCCGCGGTGGGCTCGTCGAGAAGGAGCAGCGAGGGCTCGGTGGCCAGCGCGATCCCGAGCTCCAGGTGGCGCTTCTCCCCGTGCGAGAGCTGGGCGGCGGTGAGCATGCGCTTCTCCCACAGCGCGACTTCGTGGAGGATGGCCTCCGCCCGCTCCCGCACCCCGTCGAGCGACGAGGCGCGCGCCCAGAAGTTGAACGAGTGGCGGTAGGATTGCACGGCCACCCGGACGTTCTCGAGCACGGAGAGATGGGGGAACACGTTGGTGATCTGGTAGGACTTCGAGACGCCGAGGCGGGACACGCGATGCTGGGGCATCCCGGTGACGTCCTGGCCCTTGAAGCGGATGCGGCCGCTGCTCGGCACCATCTCGCCGGAGATCAGCCGGAAGAAGGTGGTCTTGCCCGCGCCGTTGGGACCGATGATGGCGCGGAGCTCGCCGGGCGCCACCGCGAAGTCCACCGCATTGACGGCGGTGAGGCTGCCGAAGCTGCGGGTGAGCTTGCTCGTCTCGAGAATCAACTCGGCCATGTGGCGGCGGGGCGTAACATAGCAGCCCGTTTTTCCAGGTGTCAAGGTAGACTTCCCGCGGACTTGGCCCGATGAAACCGGCGCCCTTCGCGTATTGCCGTCCCGCCACGCTCGACGAGGCGCTCGAGTCGCTCGCGCGGCTCGGCCCCGAGGCCCGCGTGCTCGCCGGCGGGCAGAGCCTGGTCCCCGCGCTCAACATGCGCCTCGCCCAGCCCTCCGCCCTCGTCGACATCAACCGCGTGCCCGGGCTGGACGGGATCCGCCTGGCGCCCGAGGGCCTCGTGATCGGCGCTCTCGCGCGCCAGGAGGCGGTGCTGCGCTCGCCGCTCGTCGCGCAGCATGCTCAGCTGATCGCCCAGGCCATGCCCCACGTCGCGCACCTCGCGCTGCGGACGCGCGGCACCTTCGGGGGCAGCCTGGCCCTCGGCGATCCCGCCGCCGAGCTGCCGGCCTGCGCGGTGGCGCTGGACGCCATCCTCCGCGTGGCGCGACGGGCCGGCGAGCGCGAGATTCCCGCCGCGCGCTTCTTTCGCGGCATCTACGCGACCGCGCTCGAGCCCGGCGAGATCCTGACCGCCGCGGTGTTTCCGACGCGGGCGGCGGCGTGGCGCTTCCACTTCGACGAGCTGGCGCGGCGCCACGGCGACTACGCCCTCGTCGCCCTCGCCGCCGCCGCGCGTGTCGACGGCGGCGCGATCGCGGAGGCGCGGCTCGTCTTCGCGGGGGTGGGGCTCACGCCGGTGCGGGCGACGCGCGGCGAGGCGGTCCTGGCGGGCCGACACCCGGACGCGGCCACGCTCGCCGAGGCTGGGCGCGCGCTCGATGCCGACCTCGATCCGCCGAGCGACGTGCACGCCAGCGCGGCCCTACGTCGCCACCTCGCCCGGGTGCTGATGGCGCGCGCGCTGGCCGCCCTCGTGACGGGCGCGTAAGGCGATGGACGCCCGCCACGAGGTCGAGATCGCGCTCATCGTCAACGGCGTCGCCGTCCGCCGGCGGGTGGAGGCGCGCAAGAGCCTCGTCGACTTCCTCAGGGAGGACCTCGAGCTGACCGGGTCGCATGTGGGCTGTGAGCACGGTGTCTGCGGCGCCTGCACGCTGCGGGTGGACGGGGCCCTCGCGCGCGGCTGCCTCATGCTGGCTGCGCAGTGCGACGGCAGCCGGGTGGAGACCATCGAGGGCGTGGCCGCCTCCGGCGAGATCGCGGATCTGCAGCGCGCCTTCGCCGAGGCCAACGCGCTCCAGTGCGGCTTCTGCACGCCGGCCATGCTCCTCACCGCGGACGCCCTCCTGCGCGACGATCCCGCCCTCGACGCGGCGTCGGCGCGCCGCGGCCTGTCGGGCAACTACTGCCGCTGCACCGGCTACCACGCCATCGTGGAAGCCGTCCTCACCGCCGCTCGCGTGCGCCGGGAAGCCTCGCATGGCTGACGCGCCCGCGCGCATCCCCGAGGGCGAGAGCTACATCGGCCGCAGCATCGTGCGCCCGCAGGCGGCGCGCCTCCTGGCCGGGCGGGGGCAGTTCACCGACGATCTCCACCTCCCGCGCATGCTCCACGCGGCCTTCCTGCGCTGCCCGCACGCCCACGCCCGCGTGGTGTCCCTGGACGCGCGCGCCGCCGCGTCGCTCGCGGGTGTCGTGCGGGTGATTGCGGGCGACGAGATGGCGAGCGTCTGCGCGGGCTGGGTGGGTACCCTGGCGCACTTCCAGGGCATGAAGTCGGCGCGCCAGCATCCGCTCGCCCGCGGGCGCGCGACCTGGCAGGGGGAACCGGTGGCGGCGGTGGTGGCGGAGAGCCGTGCGCTCGCCGAGGACGGGGTGGCGCGCCTCGCGGTCGAGTGGGCTCCGCTGCCCGCGGTCACCGACGCCGAGAGGGCGCTGGCCCCGGAGACGCCGGTGATCCATCCGGAGCTCGGCGACAACCTCGCGTTCTCCCTCGAGCTCGAGTCCGGCGATCCCGACGGCGCCTTCGCGGGCGCCGATCACGTGTACCGCGACACCTTCTGGATGGGCCGCCACACCGGCGTCACGCTGGAGCCGCGGGCCATCCTCGCCGACTTCGATCCCACCGAGCGCCGGCTCACCGTGTATCACTCGTTCCAGGCGCCGAACATGATGCAGGACATCCTCGCCCGCCATCTCGCGCTGCCCGAGGAGAACGTACGGGTGATCTGCAAGGACGTGGGCGGCTCCTTCGGCATCAAGGTCCACATCTATCCCGACGAGATGGCGACCTGCGCCCTGGCGGTGCTGCTGGGCCGGCCGGTCAAGTTCGTCGCCGACCGCCTCGAGTCGTTCCAGTCGGACATTCACGCGCGGGATCATCGCGTCACCGCCGAGGTGGCGGTGCGGCGCGACGGTACCATCCTCGGCATGCGGGTCGACGATCTCACCGGCATCGGCCCCTACTCGGTGTACCCGCGGACCAGCGCGGTGGAGGGGAACCAGACGGTGAGGCTCACGCCGGGCGTCTACCGCTTCCGCAACTACGCGGCCCGGCTGCGCGTGGTCTTCCAGAACAAGACGCCGATGTGCCAGTACCGCGCGGTGGGTCACCCGGTCGCCTTCGCGGTCATGGAGGGCATGGTGGATCGCGTGGCGCGGGAGCTGGGGCTCGATCCCGTGGAGGTGCGGCGGCGGAACTACGTCACGGCGGAGATGTACCCCTACACGTCGCAGACCGGCTACTTCTTCGAGCGCCTGTCCCACGAGGAGTGCCTCGACCGCCTGCTCGCGCTCGCGAGCTATCGCGCGCTCTGCGCCGAGCGCGACGCCTTGCGCGCCCGCGGCGTCTACCGCGGTCTGGGCCTCTGCGCCTTCATCGAGCTGACCACCCCCGGGCCCGCCTTCTACGGCGTGGGCGGGGCCCGCATCTCCTCACAGGACGGCTGCACGCTGAAGCTCGAGCCCAGCGGCGCGGTGACCTGCACCACCGGCGTCACCGAGCAGGGGCAGGGAACCGACGCCATGCTCGCGCAGGTGGTCGCGACCGCGGTGGGCGTGCCGATCGAGCGCGTGCGCGTGCTCACCGGCGACACCCTCGTGTCGCCATACGGCGGCGGGACGTGGGCCTCGCGGGGCGCCGGGATCGGCGGCGAGGCGGCGCTCCAGTCGGGCAAGGCGCTCAAGGCGAACATCCTCCGCGTCGCCGGCGCCATGCTCCAGTGCGAGCCCGACGACCTGGACCTCCGCCGCGGCAAGGTGGTCGACGCGGCCAGCGGCGAGGTGCGCTTCGATCTCGCCGAGCTGGGGCGGGTCGCCTACTTCCGGCCCGATACCCTGCCCAAGGATTTCCAGGCCGAGCTGACGGTGACCCGGCACTACGTGCCGCGCCACCAGGGCTTCGCCTTCACCAACGGCATCCAGCTCTCGCACGTCGAGGTCGACGTCGCCACCGGCTTCGTGCGGCTGCTGGGCCACTGGGTGGTCGAGGACTGCGGCCGCATCATCAACCCGCGGCTCGTCGACGAGCAGCTCCGCGGCGCCATCGTGCAGGGCATCGGCGCCGCGCTCTTCGAGCACTGCGTGTACGACGACGCCGGCCAGCTCCTCACCGGGACCATGGCCGACTATCTCGTGCCCATGGCCGCCGAGATGCCGGACATCGTGGTGGGGCACGTCGAGACGCCGACCGCGTTCGCCGAGGGCGGGTTCAAGGGCGCGGGAGAAGCGGGCACGGCGGGCGCGCCGGGCGCGGTGCTCAATGCAGTCAACGACGCGCTCGCGCCGCTCGGCGCGCGGGTCACGCGCCAGCCCATCACGCCGGAGGTCGTGCTGCGCGCGCTGGGAACCCTCGCATAACTTGACACGCGCCCGGCGCGGCCCCGATAGTGCGGACATGGCGGGGCCAGCGCCGCAGGGGCCGGGAGGCCAGCCCTCGTTCTTCCGCAAGCCGCCCGAGCCATCCTCCTCCGGATCCGCGCCGCCGGCGCCGTCCGTCGTGACGCCTCCGCCGCCCGCGCCGCCGTCCGGAATCACGCCGCCCCCGCCGCCGCCTCCGGTGATCGTGCCGCCGCCGCCTGCGCCGCGGCCCAGCGAGCCGCCGCCTCCGTTCGCGGGGGGCGAGACGCATCGCTTCGTCTTCCACGGACGGGGCGGGTCGCTGTTCGGCATTCACATCGTCAACGTGCTCCTGACCATCGCCACCCTCGGCGTCTACTATTTCTGGGGCAAGACGCGGGTGCGGAAGTACGTCTGGGGGCAGTCGGAGATCGCGGGCGATCGGTTCGCCTATCACGGCACGGGGCGCGAGCTCTTCCTCGGCTTCCTGAAGGCCATGCTCTTCTTCTTGCTGCCGCTCTACCTCCTGTACCTCCTGCGAGCGTTCGCCCCCTGGGTGGCCCTCAAGGTGGTGGCGACGGTCCTCAGCTCCATCATCGCGACCGTGTTCCTGCCCCTCGCCATCGTGGGCGCGCGCCGCTACCGGCTGAGCCGCAGCTCCTGGCGCGGCATCCGCTTCTCGTTCCGCGGCTCGGCGTGGGAGTTCGTCAAGTTCTTCATCGTCAACACGCTGCTCGTCTCGCTCACGCTGGGCCTCTGGTACCCGGTGCTCGACGTGGGCCGTCACGCCTTCCTCACCCGTCACTCGTGGTTCGGCAACCGCAAGTTCGACTTCGACGGCACGAGCGGAGGACTCTTCGGCCGCTTCGTGCTCAGCCTCGTCCTGACCCCCTTGACGCTGGGGCTCTGCTGGTTCTGGTATCTCGCGCGCAGGCGTCGCTACTTCTGGGAGCACACCACGTTCGGCGCCGCACGCTTCCGTAACACCACGCGCGGCGGTCCCCTTCTATGGCTGATGCTCGGGAATTTCATTCTGCTCATCGTCACGCTGGGGCTCGGCTGGCCGTGGGCCCAGGTGCGGTCGGCGCGCTTCCTGGCGCGCAACCTCTCCCTGGTGGGAGCGCTCGACCTCGACACGATCCAGCAGGACGCGCGCGCTGCCTCGACCACCGGCGAGGGTCTCGCCGGTCTGCTCGACGTCGGCACCCTCGACCTCGGCTAGGTCGAGTCTCCTCGGCATGCGCACGGACTGGACCGGCCACTATCTCGACGGGCGCGCGCCGGTGCGCCGCCCCGCGCGGGTGCACCTCACGCGCACCGGGATCGAGATCGTGCCCGAGGGCGGCGCCACCGCGTTCTGGCCCTACGCCGAGGTGCGGCAGACGCAGGGCTGGCATGTCGGCGAAGAGGTACGGCTCGAGCGGGGGAGCGACCTGCCAGAGTCGATCGTCATCGCCGATTCCGCCTTCCTCGAGGACCTGCGCGAGATCGCCCAGGCGCCGGGGCGGCGCTTCCACGATCCGCGCCGTCGCGGGCGGCGAGTGGCCTACACGGTTGCGGCCGCGGTGGCCATCGTGGCCATCTGCGCCGGCCTCTATCTCTGGGGCATTCCCGCCGCCGCGAGCGTGGTGGCGGCACGGGTGCCCGTCGCGTGGGAGCAGGATCTCGGCCGCTCGGTGATCGACAGCATGGTCCCGAAGGAGAAGGTCTGCCGCGAGCCGGACGGCCAGCGGGCGCTCGAGTCGCTGCTGGCCACCCTGGTCGCCGCCGGGCCGCCGTCACCTTACACGTTCCGCATTCAGGTGGTCGACACGAAGACCGTGAACGCCTTCGCGGCGCCCGGCGGCTACATCGTCGTGCTGCGCGGGCTCATCGACGAGGCGCGCAGCCCCGAGGAGCTCGCGGGGGTGCTCGCCCACGAGATGCAGCACGTGCTGCAGCGTCACTCCACCAAGGCCCTCGTGCAGCATCTCTCGACGGGCCTCCTCATCACCGCGCTCACCGGGGACGTGAGCGGCGCCATGGCCTATGGGCTCGAGAGCGCGCGGGTCCTGGGGCAGCTCCGGTACAGCCGGGCGGCGGAGGCCGAGGCCGACGAGCAGGGCATGAAGCTCGTGATTGCGGCCGGGTTCCATCCCGAGGGCATGATCGAGTTCTTCGAGAGGCTCGAGCGGAAGGGAAAGGACCCTTCGGGCCTGCTCAAGTACCTGTCGAGCCACCCCGGCTCGGCCGACCGGGCCACCCGGTTGCGTCAGCTCGCCGCCGGCGCCCCCCCGGCCAGCCGCCCGGCCCTCGAGCCGTCGGACTGGGCGGCCGTCCGCGCCATCTGCAAGAAAACAGGCAGTTCCGGGTAGCCGGCCCCGGCTCGAATTCCGGCGCGGACCGCTAGAGGGGCCGGCGTCTGTCCCCATCTACGACACCGGGAGTGTCACCGGTGTCAACGTGTGAGGCCGTGACGTCGGGTCCCTGACCTTCTCCCATCACGGGAGAATTGGTAAGTCCTCGTCCTTTTGGAAAAAGTCGTTCGATCCGGACCCGCCCGGACCTTGGTATCCGCCTTGCTGCCTTAGGGCGGCCATGTGGCTCAAAGCTCGACGCCCGAACACGCCGCACCTCCGGGGCAACCTCAACGCCTTCATGGACGAAGGCTCGGAGTTCGAGGGCCACTACAGCTGTAGTGGGACCGTGATGTTCAGCGGCAAGCTCCGCGGCGAGATCGATTCCAGCGACACGCTCATCGTCGGTGAGCGCGGCAGGATCCAGGGGACCGTCCGCGCGGGCTCGGTGATCGTGCACGGGGAGATCGCGGGCAACGTGATCGCGACCGACCGGGTCGAGCTCAAGGCGACCGCGCGCGTCACGGGGGACATCGAGGCGGCGGTCGTGGTGATCGAGGAGGGCGTCTTCCTCGAGGGGCACTGCCGCATGACGCGGCCCCGCCCCGCAATCGAGCCGACGAAGGTGTCGGTGGTGGCGCTTCAGTCATGAACTGGTACGTCGCGCGCAAGAGTCGCGGGCGGCTGTTCCATCACCTGCTGTTCATGCGGGCGGATGGCGGCCGCACTCGCACCCTGCACGTCCCCCGCGTGGCGACCTGCGTGGTGGCGGCGGTCATCTCGGCGGCGACGGGGGCCCTCGGCATGGCCACCGCCGAGTACCTTACGCTCAAGACCCAGGCGATGACGCTGGCCGCCGCGCACCGGGAAGCGGCCGAGCAGCGCGCGCTGGTGGATTCCTTCCAGAAGCGTATCGGCGAGGTCCGCAAGGAGATCGCCACGTGGAAGGAGATCCATGCGCGGATGGCGGAGCCCTTCGGGCCCGACGGCGGCACGCCGCGTCCCGGCGGGGCCCTCGGGACCACCACCTCCGGCATGGGGGGGGGCACCGGCCCGCTGCACACGGATCCGGAGAGCGACAAGCCGCAGGTCTACGAGGAGGTCGAGGCCCTCGCGGCCAGCGTGCTGGAGGAGGGTCCGAAGGTGCGCGCGCTCGAGCGGGTCATCACCTCCGCGGGCAAGGCCATCCAGGCGATGCCGTCGCGCTGGCCGGTGCGCGGCGCGGTGAACTCGGAGTTCGGCCGCCGCAAGTCGCCGTGGGGCGAGGCGATCGAGCACCACAGCGGGCTCGACATCGCCGCGCAGATGGGCACGCCGGTCAAGGCGCCGGCCAGCGCCACCGTGGTGTTCGCGGGGCCGGGCGGTGAGTACGGCAACTGCGTGATCCTCGACCACGGCAACGAGCTCAAGTCCCTCTACGGCCACCTCTCGAAGATTCAGGTGCGCCAGGGACAGCGTGTCGAGCGCGGTACCATCATCGCGCTCACCGGCAACACCGGCCGCAGCAGCGGTCCGCACCTCCACTACGAGGTGCACGTGAAGGGGCAGCCGGTGAATCCGCGCGCCTTCCTCTGGAACACGCCCGACCGCAGCTAGTCCGGCTCGCGCGGCTCGCCGCGCTGCTTCCCCTCGAGCTCCGCCCAGCGCGCATAAAGCGCGTCGACCTGCGCGCGCGCCGCCTCCACCGCGGCGTAGCGCGCGGCGAGGGCGGCGGAGTCCGATGCGACCCCGGGATCCTCCAGCGCGTCGCGGCTCGACGCGAGCGCCGCCTCGGCGGTCTCGATCGCCGCTTCCATCCCCTCCCACTCCCGACGCTCGGTGTAGCTGAGGCGCTTGACCCCCTGCGCCTCACGGGGGGCGGCGGCCCGGGCGGGGCTCGCCGCCGCGCCCGCCGGACGCGCGGCCTCGCGCCGCGCCACCTCCCACTGGGCGGTGTCGGCGAACCACTCCGCGCCGCCCGCGCCGTCGAGAGCAAGGATCGCGGTGGCGGCGCGGTCCAGCAGGAAGCGGTCGTGCGTGACCAGCACGACCGCGCCCGGGAACTCCGCCAGGCTCTCCTCCAGGACCTCGAGGGTCGGGATGTCCAGATCGTTGGTGGGCTCGTCGAGGAGCAGGAGATCGGCGGGCTCCAGCATGAGGCGGGCGAGGTGCACGCGCGCCCGCTCTCCGCCCGAGAGCCGTGACACGGGCAGGGCCAGCTGCTCCGGGCGGAAGAGGAAGCGCTTGGCCCAGGCGGCGACGTGCAGCGCGCGGCCCTGATAGATGACGCTGTCGCTCTCCGGCGCCAGCGCGCGGCGGAGCGGCGCGCTCTCGTCGAGCCCGGCCCGGTGCTGGTCGAAGTGGGCGATGCGCAGGCCCGCGGCGCGCTCGACCTCGCCCGCGTCGGGCGCAAGCGTGCCGTCGAGCAGGCGCAGTACCGTGGTCTTGCCGCTGCCGTTGGGCCCGATCAGGCCCACGCGGGTGCCCGGGCCGAGGACGAGGTCGAGCTCCCGCAGGATGAGCCGCCCGCCGCGCGAGACGGCGAGCCCGCGCGCCACCAGGAGGCGTCGGGTCTGGCGCCCCGACGCCGCGAAGTCGATGTCGGCGCGGGCGCTCGCGGCGCGCCCCCGCGCGGCGGCCAGCTCGTCCATCAGCCGCCCGGCTTCGTTGATCCGCGCCTGCTGCTTGGTCGAGCGCGCCTTGGCGCCCTGTCGGAGCCACTCGATCTCGCGGCGCACGCGATTGGCGAGGGTCTCCTGATAGGCGGCGTCGGCGCGCAGCGCCTCGTCCCGCGCGACGAGGAAGTCGCTGTAGCGCCCCGCCACCTGGAAGAGCCCGGACGGATGCGCGCGGCTCAGCTCGATCATCCGTTCCGCGACGCGCTCGAGGAACCAGCGGTCGTGGCTGACGGTCAGATAGCACGTCGCGCCTTCTCGCAGCGCCTCCTCCAGCCAGAGGATGCCGTCCACGTCCAGGTGGTTGGTGGGCTCATCGAGGAGCAGCACGTCAGGTCGGCGGGCCAGCTCGCGCACGATGGCGAGGCGCTTGCGCCATCCGCCGGAAAGATCGTCCACCCGCGCGCGTGGCTCGGTGAAGGCCGCGCGCGAGAGCGCCATCGACACACGCAGCGCCGCCGCCGCCGGGTCCACCGCCGCCGGGTCGCTGGACTCGCGCACCGAGGCGGCGACCACGTTTTCCACCGACACGCCGGGCACGAAGGTCGGCTCCTGCGGCACGTAGCCCAGGCGGGCCTGGCGTCGAAGCGACCGCGCGCCTGCATCCGGCGTCTCGAGGCCGGCCAGGAGGCGCAGCAGCGTGGTCTTGCCGGAGCCGTTCGGTCCCACGAGGCCGACGCGGTCACCTTCGACCAGCGTCAGCGAGAGATCCTCGAAAAGCGGCGCGGCCCCGTAGGCCTTGGCCACGCCCTGCACGGAGAGCAGCGTCGCCGGGGTCACGCGCGCCGCCGAGGGGACGCAGGGGAGGCGGGGGCGGTGAGGAGCGCGTCCTTCTGCGGCCGCCGCAGGCCCTTGAGCCGCGCCTCCTCGCGCAGCGCCGCGGACCAGGTGCGCACGCGGCGCGACCAAACGAGTCTCACCGGAAGACGAGACCGGGTGTAGCGCGAGGCGCGACCCGCCGCGTGCTGGGCGAGGCGGCGGTCGAGGTCCTTGGCCGAGCCCGCGTAGAGCGAGCCGTCACCGCAGTGGAGGAGATAGACCCAGGGCACCGCGCGGCCGGCTCAGGCCGGCGGCTTCCAGCTCTTGAAGCGCTCGCGAAGCACCTTCTTGTCGAACTTGCCCACGCTGGTCTTGGGCACCGCCTCGATGAACGCGACGTCGTCGGGCAGCCACCACTTCGCCACCCGCGGCGCGAGGTAGTCGAGGATCTCCTCCTTGGTGAGCCGTCCCTTCCACTCGGGCTTGGCGACCACGCAGGCCAGCGGGCGCTCCACCCACTTTTCGTGCGGGACGGAGATGACGGCGGCCTCGAGCACCTTGGGATGCCCCATGATGGTGCTCTCCATGTCCACGCTCGAGATCCACTCGCCGCCGGACTTGATGAGGTCCTTGGTGCGATCCGTGATCTGCACGTACCCGTCGGGGTCGATCGACGCCACGTCGCCGGTGCGGAACCAGCCGTCGTCGGTGAACTGGGCGGCGCCGGCCGGATTGTTGTAGTAGCCGCTGGTCACCCACGGCCCGCGCACCTGGATCTCGCCCACCGCCTTCCCGTCCCAGGGCTGGACGTGCCCCGCGTCGTCCACGATGCGCATGTCCACGCCCGCGACCACCGAGCCCTGCTTGGCGCGAATGGCGTAGCGCTCGTCGTCCGGCAGGCCGTCGGTGTAGGAGCGGGGGCGGCACACCGTTCCGAGCGGGCTCATCTCGGTCATACCCCAGGCGTGGAGCATGTACGCGCCGTACTTCTTGTCGAAGTCCTCGATCAGCGTTCGCGGCGCCGCCGAGCCGCCGATGGGGATGCAGCGGATCGACGAGATGTCCCAGTGCGGCTCCTTCTCGAGAATGGCCTGGATGGCGATCCACACCGTGGGCACCGCGCCCACCAGCGTGACCTTCTCCGCGTGGACGATCTCGATGATGTCGCGCGGCTGCGGGTTGGGGCCGCCGAAGATCTGGGTGGAGCCGTTCATCACGCCGGCGAACGGCACGCACCACGCATTGGCGTGGAACATGGGCACGATGTGCAGGATCACGTCGCGCTCGCAGATGCCCAGCACGTCCACCGTGGACGACGCGAAGCAGTGGAGGAAGATCCCGCGGTGCGTGTAGAGCACGCCCTTGGGATGGCCGGTGGTGCCGGAGGTATAGCACATGCCCGCGGCGTCGGTCTCCTCGAGCTTGGGCCACGACTCGACGGGCGGGGCGTCCGCGAGCAGCGCCTCGTAGTCGAACGTGCCCGTGGGGATCTCCGCCGTCGGCGAGTCCTTCATCACGATGAAGTGCTTCACCGACTTGAGGTCGTTCTTGATCGGCTCCAGGAGGGGCCAGAGGCTCGCGTCCACGATGAGGACCCGGTCCTCGGCATGATTGACGATATAGGTGATGTCCTGCGGCGAGAGGCGGATGTTCACGGTGTGGAGCACCATGCCCATGAGCGGCGCCGCGAAGTACACCTCCATGTGCCGGTGCGAGTTCCACGCGAAGGTGCCGACGCGGTCGCCTCTTTTGAGCCCGAGCCGCTTGAGGGCGGCGGCCAGGCGGCAGACCCGGTCCGCGTAGTCCGCGTAGGTGTAGCGCTGCAGCCCGACCCCCGGCACCCGGGTCGCGAGGGTCTTCCGATGGAAGATCTTCCGCGTCCGCTCGAAGAAGTGCGTGAGCGTCAGCGGGTAATCCATGATGAGGCCCTTCATGTCCAGTGTCCTCCGGGGCGGGCTCCGGCTTTCGCCTTACGGGCGGCATCGTTAGGATAGGTGCCGTGCGTCCCGTCTGTCAAACGCGGTGCCGAGGAGGGTTCCATTCATGCGGGTGAACGTCGCCGAGCTCACGTCGTTCCTCGTCGAGGCCAAGCGCCGCACCTACGCCTCTCGGGGTGACGAGGCCGGGGTGAACCCGCCGCTCGTGCCCGGCTCGCGGCAGCTCGAGTATCGCGATCTCGAGTGGCTCTACCGAGACGTCTACTTCGGTCTGGCTGCTTTCTCGGGCCAGGAGACCGTGTGTCACGAGGACGTGCCGGTCTGGGCGATGGTGTACGCGGGCGCGCTCCTGCCGGACGCGCCCGGCCGCCCCGGGAGGTGTACGCCTTCCTGCGGCGGGCCCTGCTCCTCATCCCGGCCAGCCGGCCCTATCGGGGCCCCGCCGCCTACGAGGAAGGCGAGTTCGTCTACGGCAATCAGTGGGAGGGCGGACCCGAGCGCTTTCGTGGTGTCGAGCGCATCGGGCTGGCGGGCCGGCCCGTGTACGAGCTCGTCTACGCGGGCGGCCTCCTCCGCTGACCGATGGATCGCGTTTACCCCGGGGGCCGATTCGGGTATGGTGAGGCGGCATGAACTCCCGCTGGGATGACGCGACCGCGGCCACGCTCGGGGGCCTCGATCTCCTCGTCTACGCGTCCCGGCTGATCGGCGCCGAGACCTCGCTCGTCGTGTGGGGCGGGGGCAACACGTCCATCAAGCAGACCGAGCGCGACCATCGCGGCCGTGAGTGCCGCGTGCTCCGCGTGAAGGGCTCGGGCTCCGACCTCAAGAGCATCCAAAAGAAGGACTTCCCCGGCGTCCGCATGGACGACATCGAGGCGCTGCTCCCGCGCGAGGACATGGGCGACGCCGAGATGGTCGACTATCTCCGCTTCGCGCTGCAGGATCCCGGCGGCGCGCGGCCGTCGATCGAGACCCTCCTCCACGGCTTCCTGTCCGCGCCGGCGGTCTTTCACACCCACGCCGACGCCGTGGTCTCGCTGACCAACAACGCGAACGCCGCCCGGGTGCTCCAGGAGGTCTACGACGACGAGGTCGTGGCGCTGCCGTACCGGCGGCCCGGCTTCCGCATCTCCAAGGAGGTGGCGGACACCCTCGCGGCCAGGCCCCGCCTCCGCGCCATGCTGCTGCAGAAGCACGGCACCATCTGCTGGGGCGACACGGTGAAGGACGCCTACCTCGCCACCATCGAGCTGATCAGCAGGGCCGAGGAAGCGATCGCCCACCGCGCGAAGGGCCGGGCGCGCTTCGGTGGCGTCGCGCTCACGCCTCCCGCGGCCGACGAGCGTCGGCGCGTGGCCCTGGCGGTGGCGCCGCACCTGCGCGGGCTAGTGGGGAGCGAGCGGCGGCAGATCGTCCACTTTGACGACGCGCCGGACATCCTCGAGTTCGCGTCTTCTCGGGACGCGGCGGCTCTTTGTGAGATCGGCCCCGCGACCCCCGACCACACGATCTACACCAAGCGGCTGCCATGCTTCATTCCCCTCGATCGACCCGGGGACGCCGAGGCGGTGAAGGCCGCGCTCGAGGCGGGGGTGGCGCGCTTCGTCCGGGACTACACCGCCTACTTCGAGGCGCACAACCGCGAGGGCGCGACGCTGGTCGACGCCTACCCGCGCGTGATCGTGGTGGGCGGGCTCGGCATGTTCACGACGGGGAAGGACCGTCGCACCGCGGGCATCGTCGACGACATCTACCACCACACCGTCTCGGTGCAGGGGGCGGCCACGAGCTTTGGGCCCTATGTCTCCCTGTCCGCCCGCGACGCCTTCGACGTGGAGTACTGGCCGCTCGAGCTCTACAAGCTCCAGCAGGCGCCGCCAGAGAAGGAGCTGGCCCGGCGCATCGCGCTCGTGACGGGCGGGGCGGGCGGCATCGGTCGCGCGGTGGCGCTGCGGCTGGCCGCCGAGGGCGCCCACGTGGTGGTGGCCGACGTGGACGGCGCGGGGGCGGGCAAGGTGGCGGACGAGGTGCTGGCCGCCCAGGGCGCCGGCCGCGCCCTCGGGCTCGCCCTGGACGTGACCAGCGAGACCTCGGTGCGGCGTGCCCTCGAGGAGACCGTGCTCGCCTACGGCGGCCTCGACATCGTCGTGTCGAACGCGGGCATCGCCCACTCCGCGCCCGTGGACTCCATGGAGCTGGCCGACTGGGAGCGCTCGTTCGCGGTGAACAGCACCGGCCACTTCCTGATCGCCCGCGAGGCCATGCGCGTGCTCAAGGCCCAGCGGCTGGGCGGAGCGTTCGTCTTCGTCGCCACCAAGAACGTGATGTCGCCGGGCAAGGACTTCTCGGCTTACTCCGCCGCCAAGGCCGCCGAGGCGCAGCTCGCCAAGGTCCTCGCGCTCGAAGGCGGGCCGCACGGCATCCGGTCGAACATCGTGAACCCCGACGCCGTGTTCCGCGACTCCAAGCTCT
The DNA here is from genome assembly GCA_035764725.1 of Candidatus Methylomirabilota bacterium. Taxonomy (NCBI): domain Bacteria; phylum Methylomirabilota (SeqCode); species Candidatus Methylomirabilota bacterium. The sequence goes on from DASTYT010000051.1 coordinate 76,745, forward strand.
GGTCGGAGGACGTGCGCCGCGAGCGCGCCCGCGCCCAGGGCATCAGCGTGGACGACCTCGAGGACTTCTATCGCAAGCGCAACATCCTGGCCCGGCCGATCCTGCCCGAGGACGTGGCGGAGGCCGTGCTCTTCCTCGCGTCCGACCGCTCCGCCAAGACCACCGGCTGCAGCATCGCGGTGGACGGCGGCGTGAAGGACGCCTTCCCCCGTTGATTGGCGAGCCGGAGCCGCAGGCGAGGCGAGCGGATACATGATCGGCTTCGGCGCGTTCCTCTCGATGCACCCGCCGCAGGAGCAGTGGGCGCTCGCCCGCCGCGTGGAAGCCCTGGGCTACGAATCGCTCTGGACGGGCGACCACGTGTCCTTCCACGGGCCGATCTACGAGTCGCTGACGCTGCTCGCCTCGTACGCGAGCGTCACGCAGCGGATACGCCTCGGCACCGCGGTCTATCTCCTCGCCCTCCGGCACCCCACCATCGCCGCCAAGATCACCTCGACGCTGGACGCCCTGTCGGAAGGGCGGCTGATCTTCGGGGTCGGCGTGGGTGGCGAGAACCCGAAGGAGTTCGAGGCGTCGGGCATCCCGCACACGGAGCGCGGCGCGCGCGTGACCGAGGGTATCGACGTGGTCCGCGCCCTCTGGCGCGACACGCCCGCCAGCTTCAAGGGGCGCTTCACGTCGTTCGAGGCCTTGAGCCTCGATCCCAAGCCGGTGCAGCGCCCGGGGCCGCCCATCTGGATCGGCGGGCGCTCGGACGCGGCGCTCGCCCGCGCGGGCCGCCAGGGCGACGGCTGGGTGTCCTACGTCGTGCAGCCGGAGCGCTACAAGGCGAGCGTCGAGAAGATCCGCGCCGCGGCGGCCGCGGCCGGGCGCCGGCTCGACGGGTTCGTCGCGGCGCATCTGGCCTTCATCACGGTGGGGAAGGACTACGAGGCGGCCGAGCGCGCGTGGGTGGAGCGGCTGAGCCGGCGCTACGCGCAGGACTTCGGGCCGCTCACGGGGAAGTACGGCATCATCGGCACGCCCGCGCAGTGCCAGGAGACGATGGAGCGATTCGTCGCGGGCGGCTGCGGCTACTTCCTTATGAACCCGATCTGCGATCCCGCGGACGAGGCCGCGCAGCTCGAGACCATCGCCGCCGACATCATGCCGCGCTTCCGCGGCCACTAGCGCGTGGCCCCTCGGCCGCGGGAGTGCCGGGCGGAGGTGGAGGCGGTCCGCGCCCTCAATCCCGACGTCATCGAGGTCGATCTCCGCATGGTCGATCCACCGACCTTCGCCTTCGCGGCGGGCCAGTGGGTGTCGGTGCCGTTCGGCCCCAAGATCGTGCGCGCCTACAGCATGGCCTCGGCGCCGGAAACCGGTGAGCGCTTCACTCTCTCCGTGGACGTGTCGCCAAGTGGGCTCGGCTCCCAGTGGATCCGGGGGCTCAAGCCGCGTGACCCCGTCACGTTCAAGGGGCCCACAGGCGGCTTCGTGCTCGACCGCGCGGACACGCGGCGCCCGGTGTTCATCGCCGAGGAGATCGGCGTGGTGCCGATCCGGTCCATCCTGCTCGACCTCTACGGCGGGGGCTTCGGCGGCGGGGCCGCCCTGATCCAGTGGGCGCGCAACCCGTCATGGCTCCTCTATGAGGCGGATTTCCGGGCCCTCACGCGCGATCACAAAGGCTTCTCCTATCTCCCGGTGCTTCGCGAGCCGTCGCCGGGCTGGCGCGGCGAGCGGGGCGAGTGTCACGAGGCGGTGGATCGCCTCGTGCACAGCGTCGATCGCTCCGTCGTCTATGTGTGCGGCGGCGAGGCCACGATCAAGCTGGTACGGCAGGCGCTCGTCGCCAAGGGGATGGATCGGAAGAGCGTGAAGTGGGAGAAGTTCTGGTGATCGGCCGCGCGGCGCGGGCGCCGCTCGTGCCGCTCATCGTTTTGACCGTCGTCTCCGCTGCGGCGGCCGCCCACACATACCGCAGCGCGGAGTGGGGTTTCGAGTTCAGCTATCCCGATCCACTCGTGGTGGGCCGCTACAAGGATCCGCCACGCCCGAGATGGAAGCGCGGCTGCGCGAGACCGGCCAGGTGTCGCCGTGGGCCCATGCGATCGCGCTGGTGGAGCCCTCGCGCCTGGGCATGCGTCGCACGCTCGACGCCGTTCCGGTCGGCGACGTCGCCTCGATCACGGTGACGCCCTCGCGCGGGCAGAAGGCCGACTTCCTGCGCCGGCATTTCTTTCGCGACCAGTGGAAGACCACGAGCGGCGGCCGCGAGGTGTACCGACTGCCCGGCTATCCCGGCCCCTACGGAGACGCCGCGTTCTACTACCTCATGCCCATCCGTGACGGTGAGGTGGTCGAGCTGTTCGCTCACCGCCGGCACCTCGACGCCGCGCGCACGGAGACCGGCTACGACCGGGTGATCGAGGGTATCATCGCCTCGTTCAGGCTCATTCCCCCCGGCGGCTAGCACCGGCGAGCGAGGACGGTATCATGGCGGATCTCAGCGGCGGGCATCTGGTCGCGCGCACGCTCGCGCAGGCGGGTGTCGGGCACATCTTCACGCTCTGCGGCGGGCACATCCTGCCCATCTACGACGGCTGCATCACCGAGAACATCGCGGTGGTGGACATGCGGCACGAGCAGGCGGCGGCGCATGCCGCCGACGCCTACGCGCGCCTCACACGCAATGTCGGCGTCGCCGTCGTGACGGCGGGGCCGGGCGTCACCGACGCGGTGACCGGCGTGGCCAACGCCTACTCGGCGCGCAGCCCGGTGCTGCTCATCGGCGGCGCGGCGCCCCTCGGCCTGCGCGGGCTCGGCGCGCTCCAGGAGACGGAGCAGGTCGGGCTCCTCCGCCCGATCACGAAGGGATCGTGGTCGGTGGCGGAGACGCGGCAGATTCCCGAGGTGCTGACCACCGCCATCCGTACCGCGCTCACCGGGCGCCCCGGCCCCGTGTTCGTCGAGATTCCCGTCGATCTGCTCATGACCCTGGTCGAGGATCGCCTGGCGCCCATCCCGACGCAGTACGTCCACCGCGAGCGTCAGGCCGCCGACCCCGACGGGATCGCGCGCCTCGCGGACCTACTGATGCGAGCGAAGCGGCCGGTCATCATGGCGGGGAGCGGGGTCTACTGGGACGACGCGGCCAAGGATCTCCAGAGCTTCGCCGAGGGCGCGGGCGTCCCGGTGTTCATGAACGGCGCCGGGCGCGGCTCCCTGCCCAGCGATCATCCGCTCGCGTTCAGCCAGGCTCGGGGGATGGCGCTCGGCCAGTCGGACCTCGTGCTCGTCCTGGGCGCGCCCCTCGACTTCCGGCTGGGCTACGGCCGGCCGCCGTCTTTCGCCGAGGACGCGCAAGTCGTCATGGTGGACTGCGATGCGGTCGAGCTGGGCCGCAATCGCCCGCTCGCGCTCGGGCTCGTCGGGCACATCGGCCTCGTGCTGCGCCAGCTCGCGGACGCGCTGCCCGCGGGCCAGGCCACGCGGGGCAGGGACTGGCTGGGATCGATTCGCAAGAAGGAGGCGGAGAGCCAGGCCAAGCTGATGGCCGAGCGCCAGTCGAGCGACGTGCCCATCAGCCACTACCGCATGGCCCACGAGATCGCGGCCGTCGTGGACGCGGGCACCACCGTGGTGGGCGACGGGGGCGACGTGGTCGGCTGCGCGTCCAAGATCGTGCCGCTCCAGCGGCCGGGACAGTGGATGGATCCGGGCCCCTTCGGCTGCCTCGGGGTGGGGCCGTCCTTCGCCCTTGCCGCCAAGCTCCTCCGTCCCGCGGATCGCGTGCTGCTGATCGCGGGCGACGGCGCCTTCGGGCTCAATGGCATGGAGATCGAGACTGCGGTGCGCTTCCGCCTCCCCATGACGGTGATCGTGGGCAACGACGGCGGCTGGGGGCAGATCCGCAACCCACAGCTGTCCTTCTTTGGCGCCGAGCGCGCGGTGGGCACCTCGCTCCCCCTCACGCGCTACGACCGTCTCGTGGAGTCGCTGGGCGGGAAGGGGATTCACGTCACCGACCCCGCCGCGATCCGGCCCGCGCTCGAGCGCGCGCTCGGCTCCGGCGAGGTCTATGGCATCAATGTGGAGCTGGACCCGGCGGCCTACCGGCGCACCGGCCAGGTCTCGATGGCGATCTAACCCGCGTCGTGCGCATCACCTTTCTCTCGCCACACGTCCGCATCGCGGGGGGCGTGCGCGCCATCCTGACCTACGCCGACCGGCTGGTGCGCCGCGGCCACGACGTGTCCGTGATCGTGCCCGCCGGCTCGCGGTGGCGCGCGTGGCGGCGCAATCGATCCCAGCCGGTCCCCGACTGGATCCCGGGCTTCCGCGCGCGCCTGCGCTGGGTGACCGCGTGGGATCCGTCGCGCCTCCCCGCCGGCGACGCGCTCGTGGCCACCGCGTGGCAGAGCGCCGACGCGGTGGCGGCGGCGCCGGACCGCTGCGGCGCCAAATTCTATCTCGTGCAGCACTACGAGAGCCTCTATCACGGTGACGCGGCCCGCGTGGACGAGACGTATCGCCTCCCGCTCCGGAAGGTCTGCATCTCCACGTGGCTGGCCGACGTCATGCGCGAGAAGTTCGGGGCCGTCGCCGAGGTGCTCGTGACCCCGGTGGATCCGATGCTGTTTCATCCCGTGCCGCTCGAGCGAGGCGACGGACGGCTGCGCGTGCTCATGCTCCACCACGAGTACGCGTGGAAGGGCGTGGCCGACGGCGTCGAGGCGATGCGCCGCGTGCGGGCCCGACACCGGGAGCTCTGCCTCGTGGGCTTCGGCATGAAGCCGCCGAAAGGCCCCAGCCCCTACGACGAGTTCCATGCCGACCTGCCCCAGGACCGGCTCGCGTGGCTCTACGGCCACTGCCCGATCTATCTCTGTCCCTCGTGGGATGAGGGTCTTGGCATGCCGCCCATGGAAGCCATGGCCTGCGGCGCCGCGCTGGTGACCTACGACAACGGCGGCTGCCGGGACTATGCCCACGACGGCGAGACGGCGCTCGTCGCACCCCGCCGCGACATCGACGCGTTGGCGCACGCGCTGGCGCGGATGGTGAACGAGCCGGTGCTGCGCGATCGCATCGCGCGCGCCGGCCAGGCCTTCATCCGGCGCGAGTTCGATTGGGAGCGCGCAAGCGCCCGCCTGGAGGCGATTCTCCGCGGTCGCTAGCGGTCGGCGGCGGGGAGCCGCCTGAGCCGGGTGCTATACTCGGGTCTCCCGCCGTATGTACATCGACCGTCGGCTCTGGGCGCTGACCGAGGGCGTGCGCCTCCGCATCGTCGCCGCGGTGCTGATCGGCCTGCTCGCGGTGGCGGCCGGCATCGCCCGCCTGGCCCTCCTCGGCTGGCTGCTCGCGCGGGTCGCTGCCGGCGACGGCGCCCTCGCGCTGGCGGTGCCGATGGCGGCGACCGCGGCGGTGATCGTCCTCCGCGGCATCCTCGAGTACTGGCGCGCCATGGTGGCACACGAGACGGCGGCGCGCGTGCAAACCACACTCCGCGAGCGCCTTTACGCCCACCTCGTCGCGCTGGGGCCGGCGCACGTGGTGGGCGGCCGCACGGGCGACGTGACCCTGTCCCTGGTCGAGGCGGTGCAGCAGCTCGAGGTTTACTTCGGCCAGTATCTCCCGCAGCTCTTCGTGGCGCTCCTCACCCCACCGCTCATCTTCGTGGCAGTCGCCGTGCTCGACCTGCGCATCGGACTCATCATGCTGGCCGCCGCGCTCTTCACGCTGGTCGCGCCCATGGTCTGGCACCGGAGCGAGAGCGCGGCGAGCCTGGCGCGGAGTCGGGCCTACGCGGCCTTCGGCGCCGAGCTGCTGGACGCCATCCAGGGGCTCGGCACGCTCAAGGCCTTCGGCCAGAGCCGGGCCTGGGGCGAGCGGCTCAGCGCGAAGAGCCGCGCCTTGCTCCAGAGCACCATGTGGGTCCTGGGCGCGAACACCGCGGCGCGCGGCATCACGGACGTGGGGCTGGCCATGGGGGCGGCGCTGGCCCTCACGTGGGGCGCGTACCGCGTGGCCGGCGGCGCGCTCGGCTTGCCCGCGCTGCTGGTCATCCTCATGCTGGGCGTGGAGGTATTCCGGCCGCTGCGTGAGCTGCGCTCCCTGCTCCATCAGGGCATGCTGGGCCGCTCGGCCGCCGAGGGCGTGTTCGCCCTGCTCTCCGCCACGCCCGAGGTGCCGCCCTCGGCGGCCGGGGCCAGCGGCGCGCGACCACTGGCGCCCGCGGTGGCCTTCGAGGCGGTGACCTTCCGCTATCCGGGCGCGCGCCGCGTCGCCCACGACGAGCTCTCGCTCGACGTGCGAGCGGGCGAGCGCGTGGGGATCGTGGGGCCGAGCGGCGCCGGCAAGTCCACGGTGGTGAAGCTGCTGCTCCGCTTCCACGATCCGCAGGGCGGGCGCGTGCGTATCGGCGGTCACGATCTCCGGAGCCTGCCACCCGACGAGATCCGTCGCTCCATCGCCGTTGTTAGCCAGGATACGTATCTCTTCCATGGGACGGTGGAGGAGAATCTCCGCCTCGGCAAGCCCGACGCCACTCAGGCCGAGCTCGAGGCGGCCGCGCGCGCCGCGAACGCGCACGAGTTCATTCGCCGCCTGCCGCAGGGCTACGCGACGCGGGTCGGCGAGCGCGCGGTTCGCCTCTCCGGCGGCCAGCGTCAGCGCATCGCCATCGCGCGGGCCTTGCTGCGGGACGCCCCCATTCTCGTGCTGGACGAGGCCCTGTCCTCCGTGGACGCGGAGAGCGAGGCGCTGGTGCAGTCCGCGCTCGACCGACTGATGGTCGGTCGCACCACCCTGATCGTGGCGCATCGGCTCTCCAGCGTGATCGGCGCCGACCGCATCCTAGTGATGGAATCGGGTCGCGTCGTCGAAGCGGGTCCGCACGCGGCCCTCCTGGCCCAGGGGGGAGTGTACGCCCGGCTCATGGCGGGGCAGCTCGGCAACGGCGCCCCGGAAAACCTTGGCGTCGCCGTGAACGGCGCCGGCCCCGGCGCGCTCGACGAGGATCCCGTGGAGGAGCGGGGTGAGGCGTCGACCGACGCCGACGATCTGGTGCCGGCGCGTGGGATGGGCTGGTCCACGGCGTTGCGCGTGCTGCTGGGCCTCGCGCGGAGCGAGGCGCCTCGCCTCACGCTGGCGTTCGTGCTCGGCCTGCTGCGGGTGGCGGCCCTGATCGGCGTGGGCGTCCTCGGCGCCCTCGTGGCGGCGGCGGTGAAGCGCGGAGAGCCCTTCGGCGGCCTGGTGGTGGCGCTGCTGGTCGTCGCGCCCCTGGCCGGCGTGCTGCACTGGCTCGAGTCGTGGATCGCCCACGACGCCGCGTATCGGCTCTTGCACGATATGCGGATGGATCTCTACTGGAAGCTCGAGTCGCTCGCGCCCGCCTACCTGGTGCGCCGGCGCAGCGGCGATCTCGTCAGCGTCGCCACGCAGGACGTGGAGCTGGTGGAGTACTTCTTCGCCCACACCGTGGCGCCCGCCTTCGTGGCCATTCTCGTGCCGATGGCCGTGCTGATCACCCTCGGGGTCCACGGCCCGATGCTCGCGCTCGTCCTCCTGCCGTTCCTCGCCCTCGGGCTCTTGAGCCCCATCCTCGGCCGCGGACGCATCGACCGGCTCGGCGCCGCCGCCCGCGAGGCGTCGGGCGCCATGAACGCGCACGCGGTGGACTCGGTGCAGGGGCTCGGGGAGCTGCTCGCCTTCGGGGCGGCGCCCGCGCGCGGGGCTGCCTTCGCGCGGCTAGCGCGCGACTATGCGGAGGCCCGGCTGCCGCTCCTGCGCGATCTCGCCATCCAGGCCTCGCTGCAGGAGGTCGCCACCGGCGTGGGCGGGCTCGCGGTGATCTGGGCGGGCGCCGTGCTGGTGGCGAGCGGCCGGCTCGAGGCGGGGCTGCTGCCGCTGATGACCCTCCTCGCGATGTCGGCGTTCGTGCCGATCTGGGAGATCGCCCAGGTCGGGCGCCAGCTCGCCGACTCGCTTGGGGCGGCGCGGCGGCTTCACGCGGTACACGGCGAGCCGGTGCCCGTCATCGACGGCCCCGGCGCCGCGCCCCGCCTCGATGCCGCGACGCCGGCAGTCGAGCTGCGTGGCGTCACGTTCACGTATCCGGGGCGCCTGCGCCCCGCGCTCGTCGATGTGTCGCTCAGCGTGCCGACGGGGAGCACCGCGGCCATCGTGGGGCCCTCGGGGGCGGGGAAGAGCACGCTGGCGGCGCTGCTCCTTCGCTTCTGGGATCCGGCGCGCGGCGAGGTCCGCTACGGCGGCGCGGACGCGCGCCGTTTTCGCCTGGACGATCTCCGCGGCCGCGTGGCCCTGGTGGCGCAGGACACCTATCTCTTCCACCTGACGCTGCGGGAGAATGTGGCCCTGGCGCGTCCGGACGCGACCACGTCGGAGATCGACGCTGCCGTGGAGCGCGCCGCGCTGGCCGAGTTCGTGGCGGCGTTGCCGGACGGCCTCGAGACTATGGTGGGCGAGCGGGGCACGCGCCTCTCCGGCGGGCAGCGGCAGCGGGTGGCCATCGCCCGCGCGTTCCTGAAGGACGCGCCGGTCCTGATCCTGGACGAGGCCACCTCGCATCTCGACGTGGTCAACGAGCGCGCCGTGCACGACGCGCTGGAGCGACTGGCCCGCGATCGCACCACGTTCATCATCGCCCACCGCCTCTCCACGGTGAGCCGGGCCGATCAGATCGTGGTGCTGGACGAGGGTCGCGTGGTGGAGGCGGGCCCCCACGCCGTTCTGCTGGCGCGCGGGGGACTCTACGCGCGGCTGGTGTCGCGCCAGCTCGCCGGGGCGCCGGCCGGGTAGGAGAACGACCGAGCGAGTTGCTGGAGGAGCGCGCGAGCCCCACTTATGATGGCGGCCCTCCGCGCCTTGCCGTGCCCATCCCGCTCTGCGATCCGGACTGCGCCTGCGTCGCGCATTAACTCGTCAATCCGCTGACTTGCGAGCGTGTGTATCAGGTATTCGTTCATCATCTCGCTCCCCCTCACTGAGTGAAACCACGGAGGGGAGCGCTCCGTGAAAAACCGCCGCGCGGGCGAGGCTAGGGGAGGATCTCCCAGCCTTTCTGGTACCTGTTGAGTTCGCCCGTTGTGTAGGCGTCCATGGGGTGCTCGCGCTCCGGGATGTCGACGTGCTTGACCTCCCCGCAGAGCGCGGTGGTGAAGTAGCGCTGCCCGGTGTCGTTGATGATGGTGATGATGGACGGGAGTGTGGGGTGCCGCCGGGCCAGCTTGAGCGCCGCGGCCACGTTGCAGCCGCTGGAGATGCCGCAGAAGATGCCTTCCTCCGCGGCGAGGCGGCGGGCGATCTCGATGCTCTCTTCCGTGGTCGTGGTGATGACCCCGGTGAGGTGGGAGACGTCGAGGTTCCGGGGCACGAACC
>DASTYT010000052.1 GCA_035764725.1 Candidatus Methylomirabilota bacterium
GGCGCCGAAAGAAAGTCAAGGTGGTCTCCCCGAAGCGCCGCGTCTTCCAGAGGCTCAGCACCCCGGGCGCGTCGGGCAGCGGCGACTTGGTGGCGTGCTGGAACACCACCACGGCATCCGGGGCGAGGCAGGCGCCGGTCGCGATGGCCTCCAGGACCGCGGCCGCCCGCGGCGACGCGTAGGGCGGATCGGCGAAGGCCACCGCGAAGCGGGCGCCGGCCGCTCCGAGCTCCTCGACCGCGCGCGCGGCGTCGTCGCGTATAATCCGCGCGCGATCGGCCAGGCTTAGTCGGTCCACGTTGTCGCGGAGGGCGCGCAGGGCGTGCGGGTCCTGCTCCACGAAGACCGCGGACGGGGCGCCGCGCGACAGCGCCTCGATCCCCACGCCGCCTGCCCCCGCGAACAGATCGAGGAAGGGGCCGTCAGTGAGATAGGGCATGAGCGTATCGAGGCACGCGATGCGCACCTGGTCCGTGGTGGGCCGGGTGACGCGGCCCTTCGGCGTCACGAGGCGCTGACCCTTGAGCGCGCCGGCGAGAACCTTCATCAGCCGACGCTTGCGAGGTCGAGCCGCCCGCGCCAACGGGCGAGCAGCGCCGCCCGGAGTCCACGGTGCTCGGACTGGGCGAGGTCCGGGTCGCGGGCAACGAGGGCGAAGGCCTCCTGCCGTGCTTCCTCAAGGAGCGCGGCGTCACGCCGGAGGTCGGCGATCCGGAAGGCGGGCAGCCCGGACTGGCGGGTGCCGATGAAGTCGCCGGGCCCGCGGATGTCGAGGTCGACCTCGGCGATCTTGAACCCATCGCCGGTCTCCTCCATGGCGGCCAGCCGCCGGCGCGCGTCGTCGGACGTCCCGGCGCTCATGAGGATACAGTAGCTCTTGTCGCTCCCCCGCCCCACGCGCCCGCGCAGCTGGTGGAGCTGGGAGAGCCCGAAGCGCTCGGCATGCTCCACGAGCATCACGGTGGCGTTCGACACGTCGATGCCCACCTCGATCACCGTGGTCGACACGAGGAGGTCGATGGCGCCGCGTCGGAACTCCGTCATGACCGCGTCCTTCTCGGCGAAGCCCATGCGTCCGTGGAGCAGCCCAACGCGGAACTCGGGAAAGACGTCGTCCTGCAGTCGCTTCGCCATGTCCGTGGCCGCACGCAGGTCCAGCACCTCCGACTCCTCGACGAGGGGATAGACCACGTAGACCTGCCGCCCGGCCCTCATCTGCTCCCGCAGGAAGGCGTAGACCCGGGGCCGACCCTTCTCATCGCGCACACCGGTGACGATGCGCTGACGGCCGGGCGGCATCTCGTCCAGCACGGAGACGTCGAGGTCACCGTAGAGTGTGAGGGCGAGCGTGCGCGGGATAGGCGTCGCCGTCATCACGAGCACGTCCGGGCTCTCGCCCTTCGCGCGCAGGACCGCGCGCTGGACCACGCCGAAGCGATGCTGCTCGTCGACGACGGCGAGCCCGAGACGCTTGAAGCCCACGGTCTTCTGCACGAGGGCGTGGGTGCCCACCACGCAGCCCGTCGCGCCCGCGCGCAGCGCGTCCAGCCGCTCGCGGCGGGCCTTGCCGCGCGTGGCATTGGTGAGCAGCGTGACGTCCACGCCCAGCGGTACAAGCAGGCGCCCCAGCGTCATGGCGTGCTGCTCTGCGAGGATCTCGGTAGGGGCCATGAGGGCAGCCTGGTAGCCGGACTCGATGGTGGTGAGGATCGCGAGGCAGGCCACGACCGTCTTGCCCGAGCCGACATCGCCCTGGAGCAGGCGGTTCATGGGATACGGCGCCGCCATATCCGCGCGGATTTCCTTCCACACCCGCTCCTGTGCGCCGGTGAGTGCGAACGGCAGAGCGGCCCGTAGTCGCCGCCCCAGCTCGCCGGGCGGGTTGAGCGAGAGTCCGGGCCGGCGCCCCTCGCGGCTGCGGCGAATGGCGAGCCCCACTTCGAGGAGAAGGAGATCGTCGAAGACCAGTCGCCGGCGGCCGGACGCCTGCTCCGCTTCCGTGGCGGGGAAGTGGCCAGCCCGGAGCGCGGCGCCGATGGGCAAGAGCCCCCGACGCGCCAGCACCCCGGGGGGCAACGGCTCCGGCATCGCCCCCGCGTGCGCGTCCACTAGGCGCTTCTGCAGGGCACGGAAGGGGCGCTGATTGAGGCCGGCCGTGCTCGGGTACACGGGGACGAGGCGACCCGTGTGAAGCGTCTCGTCCTCGGCGTCCTCGACGATCTCGTAGTCGTCCACGCGCATCTCGAGGGCGCCGCTCCCGCGATTGGGCGGCTGGATCTTGCCGTGCACGATGAGACGTTGACCGCGCTGGATGACCCGCGCGAGGTACGACTGCCCGAAGAAGACCGCTCGAAGAAAGCCGGTGGCGTCCCGCAGCGTGACGAAGAGGGGTATCTGGGGCCGGCCTCGCGGCGGCGGGCTCACGCCCGCCACCGTGCCCGCGCACGTGCGGGCCTCCGGCCCCACCGCGAGGCGCCCCAGCGGAGTGAGCTGGCTACGATCCTCGTGCCGCCGCGGCAGGTGCAGGAGCGCGTCCGCCACGGTATTGATCCCGAGCTTGGCGTAGAGCTTGGCGCGCTGGGGGCCGACGCCGCGGAGGAACTGGAGTGGGGTGTCGAGGTTTTCCGGCCGCGACGGGGAGGCGGGCGTCGTGGTTGAGACTATCGGGCGCTGCCGTTTGGTCGCCAACCGGTTGCCTCGCCTTGGACCCATGCTATAAAAAGGAGGCCGTCCCCCGCCACGTTTGGTATCACGCATCATCATCCTCAAGCAATTCCACCATCTTCCGAGGCACTGCGGTTGCCCGAAGTATGATCCTCCCGCCTGCCTGACCCTAGCCGCTGAGGACTGCGGGGCCTGCGCTTTAACCAGCGACCCCTGGGTTATGCTTCAGCCTCGCTGAACCCAATTCCAAAGGACACCAAGAACGCGGCCAAGGACGTACCCGAACGCCCCCGTTGTGGCGATCAAAGCGATGGCGCGCCCCAGGACGAACGAACCGACGGCGTATGGCGGCGTGATGAAGTGCAGCCAGAACACAAGATCGATGAATCCTTGCGCCCATCCCAGGAGTACGAGCACTGACCACATGAAGTGCCAGCCCGCGTAAAGGGACCCCAGCACCAGTCCGAGCTTGTGCGTATTCATCGCTCCTCCCTAGCCCTTGATGTTCCCGGCCCGAGGAAGGCGACCCTCCGCGATAGGTCGAACCGGTGAAGCACCTTCACGACCTCGCCGAGGTCCTTGTACGCGAAGCCCGCTTCCTCCGCGACGCCCGACTTCGAGGCGGCCCGGACCACGATCCCGCGCGCCTCCATGTCCCCCATGAGCTGCTCGCCCCAGACGCGCCGCTTCGCCTGGGCTCGGGACATCGTCCGGCCCGTACCATGGACGGTAGAGCCGAAGGTCTCCGTCATCGCGTGGGCGGTATCCCAGGAGGAGCGCCGAGCCGAATCGCTTCACGTAGTCCATGCCGATCTGGTGTCCGAACCCACAAGAGTCACCATGGAGCATCACAAGCACTTGGCCCGGCCGGTCGACGCCGAGAGCGCGAGCGAGCGCCGCGTGGAGCACTCCGTCCGGCGGCACCACCTGGATCTCGAGGTAGTGATTCCCGGATCTCAGCGTGCCGAGCTGCTGGAGGCCGCGCGAGATGGCCCGCTCGCTGACTTGCTCGGGGGCGGCACCGGGGAGACAGCCGCCGCCTTCGATCCCGTCGAGGTCCTCCGGCCAGCCGTATTCGCGGTCGATGCACCAGCGGGCGCCCTGCACCATGACGTCCCGGAACTCGCTGTTGTCGAGACGCACGAATACCCGTCCACCGACTCCGGTGGGAACGGCTGCAAGGAGCGCTTCGATCACCTCCGTCAGGCGAGGGCGCACCCCCGCCTCGGTGAGGGCGGTGCGGACGAGAGCATCCCGCAGTTGATGTCGAATCCGATTCCTCCCGGAGAGATGATGCCGGTGTCCGCGCGAAAGGCGGCGACCCCCCGATGGGGAAGCCGTAACCCCCGTGCCCGTCCGACATGCAGAGGGCGGCGCGGACGATGCCGGGCAGGCACGTGACATTGGTGACTTGCTCGAGCATGTCGAGCCGGCTGGCGGTCAGGATCACGCGGCGTTCCACGCGCCCGTCGAGAGTGGCGGCCTCGACCATGAGCTGAGCGAAGGCGCAAGCTGCCGTCTCGAGCACCCGCCATTGGCCCATGGAGGGCTCGCGGCCAACGGCCCGGCGCGCGGGGGAACGGTCACCGGCCGCCCCCGCGCACCGAGCTCCGGGCTACTCGGCCTTCACGGAGATCAGGTTGCCCTTGGCCCTCGGGGCTTTCGGCATCGCCACGGTGAGCAAGCCGTTCTTGTAAACGGCCGTGACCTTGCTCCCTTTTCCTCCTTCTCGTGCTTCTTCTCCCCCTTGATCATAAGCATCTGGCCCTCGAGGGACACCGAGATGTCCTTGGAGTCGATGCCTGGGATCTCGGCCTTCACTACGAGGGCGTCCTTGGTCTCCGAGATGTCCAGCATCGGCGTCCACTCACCGAACACGCGCATCTCGCCCACTGACTTTTCTTGCATCGCGGGCGCCACCGAGGATCAGCGGAAAGTCGCAGGCTTGGCGAGGCGGCCGGACCGGATGCTGGGGCATGCATGCCGCAGACCGCGAGAATGGCGTGGCCGCTGGGACCAGCAAAGATCTTGTCGTCGCGATACGGCAAGGGTTTCACGGGCTATCACCCTTTCCTTGGAGCTTCGCAATTGCGATGCCAGTTCCCGCATGGCGGCAATCGCATAGTTGCCATCGCTTTCGGGACCCGGCCCCGATCGCGAAGTGGGGCGCGGCTGTCCCGCCGGGACAAAATCGCACCAGGCTTCGTTCGGCGCTGCGGCGGATTCCGGTCGGTGCGAACTGGGTAACCGCACGCTCGGCCGAAGTCCTTTGGGAAGCGGGCTCGGCCCTTCAACTAGGCGCGCTCTCATGTCTTCTCGCTTCGAAGGGGACAACGCGCGGCCCCGCGCTTCGTCAGGACGTGACCTCTGCGCTACCGGCTGGCTCGGCGGTTGCACGTTCTGAGAGCTCAAAGGGGCGAGCGACCGGGGCGTTCGACGCTTCCGGACGAAAAAGGGGAACGCCATGCCGAAGACGATTGCGGTCAAGCCAGTGGTGACCGCCTCGACCCGGATGACGGTCGCCGAGGCTGCCCGGGCGATGCGGTCCAAGAACCTCGGCGCCCTGGTCGTGGTCAACGCCGGCCGGCCGGTGGGGGTGCTCACCGACCGCGACATCGTGATGAATGTGGTGGCGCAGGGGAAGGATCCAGACGAGGCTCGGGTCGGTGACGTAATGCACGGGAAGCCGACGGTTCTCCAGGAGGACGCGAGCCTACTCGATGCCGCGCAGATGTTCGCGCGGACTGGCGTCCGCCGGCTTCCGGTCGTCGACCGGCACGGCGAGCTTGCGGGAATCATCGCGATCGACGACCTCATCATCCTGCTCGGCAACGAGATGGGGCACGTCGCGGCAGCGCGGGCCGCGGGGCTGTGCCGTCCCGGAACTCGGTCGATCGGCGCCGCGTAGCCGCCGAGTCCGCGCCCGCGGGAAGGGCTGAATGATGGGGAACAAGGTCGGCGACCTGATGAGCAAGCCGCAAGCCTGGTCGTGGTCGAGAACGATCGACTGGTTGGGATCCTCACTGGGCGCGATCTGCTGCGCGCTCGGACGGACCCCCACCGCAAGGAGAACCACGTGAGGCTCACCATCTCCGTCATCAAGGCCGATGTGGGATCTATCGGGGGGCATACCAAGCCGTCCCAGCGGATGCTCGACTCGGCGAACCTGCGCATCCGTGACGCGATCAAGACGGGCCTCCTCATGGATGGCCTCGTGACTCACACGGGTGACGACATCGCCCTCATCATGAGCCATCCACTCACGCCAGGGACGCCCGCCGTCCACCGGTTCGCGTGGGATACCTTCCTGGCGGCCACGGACGTGGCCAAGGCGGCAGGGCTTTACGGGGCCGGCCAGGACCTCCTCGTTGACGCGCCCTCGGCCAATATCCGCGGCGCGGGGCCCGCGGTGGCGGAGATCGAGATCGACCGGGATCCCGCCGATAAAGAGCGTCCCGCCGAGCCCTTCCTGGTCTTCGCGGGGGACAAGTGCAGCCCCGGAGCCTACAACTATCCGCTCTATTCGGTCTTCTGCGACCCCATGCACAATGGCGGGCTCCTGCTGAGCCCCAAGCTCCACCGTGGCTTCACGTTGACCATCATCGACATGGATCACAAGGGTCACGACGGCGACCGCATCATCCACCTGGACGTCCCCGAGCGGGTGTGGGACGTGGCCGCCTTGCTCCAGAATCCGGACCGGTTTGCTATTGAAGCGATCCATTCTCGCCACAGCCCCGATGAGCAGATCGTCGCCGTCTCCGCGACTCGCCTTCACAATATCGCGGGCAAGTACACCGGCAAGGACGATCCCGTGGCCATCGTGCGGACGCAAGGAATCTTCCCCGCCCCGGAGGAAGTGATCGAACCCTATACCCTCGGCCACTTCGTGACGGGGGACTGCCGGGGCTCCCATGTCATGCCGCTGATGCCGGTGGCGATCAACACGGCCGTCGCGGGACCGTATTGCCTGCCCATCATCTCGTGCATTGCCTTCTCGATGGACGCGCGCGGCCGATTCACAGAGGAGTGGCTGGATCTGTTTGGCAACGTGGCATGGGATGCCACGCGGCTCAAGGTGCAGCAGAAGGCCGACGAATGGCGCCGCCAGGGCTTCCTCGGACCCACCATGGCCTCGCACGCCGAGCTGAGCTATACAGGCATCGTCGATACCCTGGAGACGCTCGAACGCGAGTTCACCTCGCGGGCCGAGCGCGAGCTGACCGCGCCGGTGGCCTGACGGCTGCCCCTCCCTCGGGCGGCTGGCCTAGCGCCCAGCCCTCGGCGCCGATCAGCGGGACGAAGGCGACCGCTTCGAGCTCCTCGCGCTCGTAGCGGTCGTCCCCCGCCCGGCCCGTGCACGTCCGTCGGACCAGCCGCTGCCCGACCCGCCAGCTTCCGACGGGCATCACCAGGCGACTGCCCACCGCGAGCTGGTCGAGCAGGGGCTGGGGCACTCGCGGGCCGCCGGCGGTGACGATGATGACGTCATACGGCGCATGTTCGGGCCAGCCAAGGGTTCCATTAGCGTGACGCACGTGGATAGACCTCCGCGACCAGGGTCGAGAGCACCGCCGTCGAGTAGCCGGAACCGGTGCCGATCTCGAGCGCCCGGTCGGCCGGCTGCGGGCGCGCCGCCTCGATCATGAGCGCTACGATGTACGGCTGCGAGATGGTCTGCCCTTCCTCGATGGGCAGGGGCTCGTCTGCGTACGCGTCCATCGCGGCGCCACTCGGGCACGAATCGCTCCCGCGGCACCGTACGCATGGCTTCCAGCACCGCCGGGTCGTGAACCCCGCGGCGGGCGATCTGCGTCTCCACCATGCGGTCGCGCTGGGCCTTGAAGTCGTTCATGTCGCCCCCGCCGGAGAGGTGGCAGGCGAGCCGGTCGAGACGGGTCGCCGATAGAGAGGTCTTTGAGTACGTCGCGCACTTCTCGCCGGTTCGCTTGCGCCGGAGCTTTTGGGTGGATGTGACTTCTTCCGCCGCTCCGACAACTCAGCCGAAGGGACCGTGGAGCACTTGATCCCCGCGTAAGGCGGCACCTTCGCGTTCGTATCGCGAATGTAGTCTCCCGGAGCTTGTCGAGCGACTCCTCGAACACGGTGACGAGCGCCGCGTGTACCCCCCGACGCGCCGCCAGAACAGCCGCGCGAGTGTGTCCTCGGCCACCTCTCCGGCCTCAGGCCTCGACGAGCTGGTTCTGAAGGGCGCGCAGGATGTCCACGTAGCTGATGATTCCCAGGACCTCGCGCGTGTCGGGTCGGATCACCGGGAGGGCCCCGACCCTGCCCTCGAGCAGGAGCCCGATCACGTCGGCCACCTCGGTCTCGGGGCGGACGGAGATGACGTCCGCGCTCATGCTTTCGATGACCGGGCGCGCGAGCTCGGCCCGGGCCGCGGAAGCCCCTCGAGGGCGAGCATGCGGCCGATGTCGAGGGTGCCGAGGTCTCGATCGCTCAACATGCCGACGAGAGCGCCGTCCTGGACCACCGGCACGTGCCGAATCTCCAACTCGCACATGAGGTCCCAGGCCTCGCCAATGCTCGCCTTGGGATCTACCGTCATCAGGTGGCGTGCAATCATGGCGTCCTCCCTCCTGTCATGGCCCTCCTTCCGGGGACCGAGCAAGGGGCCGCTTACCCTTCCGCTCCCCAGCGCTCGGGCTTCGAGAGCACGCCCTCCTCGAGGAGTGCCACGAAGCCACGGATGATATCGGTGGCCGTGAGCATGCCGACGAGCCGGTCTCCCTCGACTACCGGAAGGGCGCTGATCCGCTGCTCCCGGAGCATCTGAGCCGCGCGGCGGATGTCGGTATCGGGCCGGACGCTCACCACACCCCAGGTCATGACGTCACGAACGGTGAGGATGTTGAGGGCGCGGCTCATGTTGCCGAGCTGCTCCTGTATCGCCGGCTCGAGGATGACCTGTCGGAGATCCCGATCGCTCACGATCCCGGCCAGACGTTTTCCCTCCAGCACGGGCAGATGCCGGATCTTTCGGGTCTGCATCTGCTTCCAGGCCTTCCCCACGGGCGTGTCCAGGCCCACCGCCAACGAGGTGCGGGACATCAGATCCTTCACGCGCAGCGCACGCTCCGGCCAGCCGAGCGCCTCGATATCGGTCACCGCCCGTCCCCGGCGTTTGGCCGCCCTCGTCCGAATGTCACGGGTGAGTGCTCTCTTGGGATGCCGCATGAAATTCCTCCCCTCGTATCCACGGTGCATGTACCACCCGAGGGAGAGGGTGCATTGCAGGTGCCAAGCGGAGGTGCCGCCAAAACGGGGGCTTGGACGCGCCGTGATATCCTGCGGCACCGTGAACGATGAGTCCCTGGGGCGGCGGTGCCCACATGGGGAGCACGTGCCCCAGACGGGGGCGCACAAATCGAACGCGCCATCGGCCTTCTTCCAGCACGAATCTGGCCGTTCCGGGAGGGAGAGACCCCCGTGACTGACTCGGCGCATGACAACGAGCCCCGCTCTACCTCAGCGTTCGACGCCCTCCTCCCCCCTCGCATGGCCGAGCGCGCAGAGGAAACCGGGGCGCGGAAGGCCGCCCTGGACCTCCCCGCGCTCTCAGTCCTGAGCGTTCTGGCGGGAGCCTTCATCGCGCTCGGCGCGGTCTTCTTCACCGTCGCCCTCGCCGGCGCCGGCGACTCGCCCTCCGGATCCGTGCGTATCCTCGCGGGAGTCGCCTTCAGCCTCGGCCTGGTGCTCGTCATCGTGGGCGGTGCCGAGCTCTTTACCGGGAATAGCCTCGTCGTCATGGCATGGGCCGCGCGCCGCATCTCCGCGCGCTCGCTCCTCCGCAATTGGGCGATCACGTACGTCGGCAACTTCGCCGGCGCGGTCGCGACCGCCGGACTCGTGGTCATGGCAGGAACTTACCGGATCGAGGGCGTCGGTGACGTCGCGCTGCGAGTCGCCGCACACAAGGTCGATCTGGGCTTCGGACAGGCGATGGCCCTCGGCATACTCTGCAACGGTCTCGTCTGCCTAGCGGTCTGGCTCACCCACAGCGCCCGCTCCACCGCCGACCGCGTGCTCGTCATCGTGCCGCCCATCACGGCGTTCGTGGCCTCCGGGTTCGAGCACTCGATCGCCAACATGTACTTCGTGCCGTTCGCGCTGCTGCTCGCGTGGAGCGACCCTGCCTTCGTCGCCGCGCATGGTCCGGAACGGATCAGCGAGACGCTCACCTGGGGACGGTTCCTCGTCGCGAACCTCCTCCCGGTCACGCTCGGCAATCTCATTGGCGGCGTTGGGCTCGTGGGGGCGGTCTACTGGTTCGTGTATCTCCGGCGTCGCCTGGGCCCCTAAGCATCCGCGGGATCGCGCCCCAAGGATCGACCGGTCGGCCGCACGGATGCCTCACTTTCGACGGGTCGCATGGCGAGGGGGGCGGATAGATCCCGCGGGCGGCGCTCGCGCTCGCCGTGGCGACGGCGCGCCAGCTCCGGATCGTCCGCATCCGGCCCGGGCGGCCACGGCCGGGGCTCCAGCCGCAACACCTGGCGGTCGTGCGGGCGCTCGCCAAGGTCAGTGGCGCACGCGTGGAGGGTGATGCCCTCGACTCGACCGCGCTCACCTTCGAGCCGGGGCGTATCGCGGCCGGTGCCCATCGGATCGACATCGAGGCGATCCGTGGGAGCGCGGCTCCACGACGCTTGCTTACGAGGCCCTGCTGCCTCTCGCGCGCGCGGCCCTCCCCTCCACCCTCACCCTCACCGGCGCGGGCGGCGGGGGCGCTCGTCCCCGTCCGGGTCCGGGATCTGCACGTGCTCGTCAAGGAGCTGAAGCGAAGGGGCATCTACACCATCGCGCGGGTCGTTGCCAACGACGTGCTCGCCCGCCATCGGCCCGAGTGGGCGCTCACCGACGTCCGGACGGGCCGTCCCTGGGTGGACAACGAGCGTCTCGCCGGGCTCGACCCGTTCCGCGAGGAGGCGTGGGACTACATGATCGCGGTGGCGCGCGAGGCCGCCAGCAAGGGGTTCCAGGAGATCCAGTTCGACTACCTCCGTTTCCCCGCTGATGGTGAGCTCGGCCACGTGCGCTACTCCCGGCCGAGCACGCAATCGACCCGACACAGGCCATCACGGGTTTCCTCACTCGCGCCCGCACCGCCCTCGATGGGACCGGCGCCCTCATCGCCCTCGACATCTTCGGCTATGTGGCCTTCAACTCCACCGACAGCGAGATTGGCCAGCGGATCGAGGGTCTCGCCCCGTGGGTCGACGGCTGCTGCCCCATGGCCTACCCGTCGGCCTATCATCGGGGGATACCCGGCTCGGCTTTCCCCATCCCGTCGTCCACCCGGAGGAAGTCGTCTTCGAGACCGTTGAGCGAACGCGGGTGCGCGCCGCCCACGGCGGCGCACAGGTGCACCCATGGATCCAGGATTTTCGTGACTACGCCTTCGACCGGCGGTCCTTCACGGCCGCCGAGGTCCGGGCCAGATGCGCGCGGCCGAAGCGGCGGGCGCCGCGGGATGGATGATCTGGAATCCCCGGACGACTACACGGCTGAGGCGCTCGATCCTCGCCCTCCTCCATGAGTGGGCCGCCGCTTCCCGATGCGGCCGAGGAACGCGCGCTCGCCGCACGTGGGGACCCTGAGGCGGCACGCCTCCGACAGCTTCTCTCCCGGCTCCTCGCCCACCACCAGGAGGTCGGTCTTCCGCGACACGGAGTCGGTGACGCGGCCGCCCAGCGCCTCGATCCGGTCCCTCGCCTCGTCACGCGAGAAGCGCCGGAGCGTCCCGGTCAGCACCACGGTCTTCCCGGGGGGGGCCGCTGGCCCTCGGCGCCTCCCGCTCCTCCATCGCGACGCCACTCGCGGCGAGACGCTCGATGACCCACCAATTGCTGGACTCGCCCAGGAACTTCACGACCGACTGGCGATGGGGGGGGGCCGACGCCCCGGATGGCGGCGATCTCGGGGGCGGTGGCGCGAGCCAGCCCGGGGGAGGCTGTGGAAGCGACCGGCGAGGAGCTGCCCCGCGTGCTCGCCCACCATCCGGATGCCGAGACCGTGGAGCAGCCGACCGAGCCCTCGCCGCCGCGACCTCTCGATGGCGTCCACCAGGTTCTGCGCCGACTTCGTCGCGAAGCTGGAAGGCGCGTCAGCTGGGCCGGTGTCAGGCGGTAGAGATCGGCGAAGTCGCCGACGAGGCCGCGGTCCACGAGCGCGGCGATCGTCTGCTCGCCCAGGCCCTCGATGTCCATCGCGCGCCGCGAGCCCCAGTGGCGAAGACGCTCCTTGAGCTGCGCTGGGCAGGCGCTGTTCCGACACCGCCAGTAGGCTTCCCCCTCCGGGCGCATCGCGAGGCCGCCGCAGGCGGGGCAATGGGTGGGGAAATGGAATGGCCCGGCCCGTCCACGGCGCCGGCACCAGGAGGACGGTGTCCCCCACCCGGATGTCCTTGCGACGGATCTCGTCCTCGTTGTGCGGCTCGCGTTGCGGATCACCGCTCCCCCCACCGCCACCGGCTCGAGCGGGACCACCGGGGTCAGCGTCCCCGTCTTGCCGACCTGCACCTCGATGCCCCGCACCCCGCGTGGCGGCCTGTCGCGGGGTGAACTTCAGCGCGATCGCCCAGCGTGGGTGATGTCCGGTGGAGCCGAGTCGCTCCGGAAGGACAAGATCATCGACCTTGTTGCGCGGGTTGATCGTGAACCCGGCCCGACGGAGGGCCTCGAGCTCCTGCCAATGGGTGTCGAAGCGGCCGCCGCGCAGATGGCTGATCTGGTAGATGGAGAGGTCGAGAGGGCGGCGCGCGGTGACGGTGGGGTCCTTCTTACGCACCGAGCCCGCGGCGGCATTGCGCGGGCGAAGGCCTCTTCGCCGCGTGCCTCCAACCCTCGGTTCAGCCGCGCGAAGGCGGCCCGCGGCATGTAGATCTCGCCGCGGACCTCCACCTCGTCGGCGCCCCCCAGCGCGCCCGCGAGCGAAGCGAGCACCGCGGGGACGGTGCGGAGGTTCGGCGTGACACGTCCTCGCCGACGCGGCCATCGCCGCGCGTGGCCCCCCGCAAGAGCCGGCCCCGGCGATAGAGCAGCACAACCCCGAGGCCGTCGATCTTCGGCATGCCAGGGCGCCGTGACCGTCACGGATAGGCGCCGATGATCTCGGCGCACCCGGGAGTGCATACGCCGGACCGGACGATCAGCTGCAGCATGTCAGCCCACGTCCGAGCTCGCAGGGGCGCGTCATCATGGCCGGGCGTGAACCGAGAGCACCGGACACGGGGCGAGTCGCACCACGCGCTCGGCCACGCTGCCCAGCAGTGCGCGGGGGCCGCCCGATCGCCCCCGAGTGCCGATTACGACGAGGTCGGCGCGTTCGTCGGTCGTGAGATCCACGATCTCCTCGTATGGGATGCCGATCCGCACCGCCAGCCGTACGCGGCGACCCTCGGCCCTCGCGGTCTCCGCCCATTTCGTGAGCTTGTCGTCCGCCCAGCGGCGCAGCGCGGCCCGGACTTCGGCGAGCCGTGCTCGCGTGAGCGGTCCGCCCACAAGTCGAGGCGCCTCGGGTACGACATGGGTTAGGACGATCTCGGCATCCGAGAGCGCGGCCAGCCGCCTGGCATGGGCCCACGCCTCCTCGGATGCCGGGGAGAAGTCCACCGCGACGACGATACGATGATATCCAGTCCCGTCCATCGCGCGCGCCCTAGTGCGACAGCATATCGCCGTAGGTCGGCGTCAGAGATGGCGGCATCACGTTATAGCCCCGTCAGATGGGCCGGATGCTCGGCAGCCCGCGGGAAGGCCATGTCGAGGTGGCCGAGGAGGTCGGGCCATTGTTTGCGATGATAAGCGGATCCTTCAGCGACACGCCGTCCTCCTTGTGCGAGGGCCAGACGATCCAAACCTCTCTGCCGATGAACCACTCGTGAGAAGAGCAACGGCGATGCCACGAAGGGTTCAGCCGTATTTCGTGGATCTTGATCGCACTCCGCGAGGCCGCGGCGCGCGCCCGGGCCGAGGCCCGCTCGCCCCGATTGGGACAACCGTGCCCCGCGTGAATTGACTTGCGAAGGTCAGGGCCCCGCGCGTCTTTCGGTGCGAATCTGAGGAGCGTAGAGGAGCGTGCACGCACAGGGCTCAACCCTGTGTCGTGCCCGTCTACTTCGCCTACCATAATAAGGCCCTCTTTAGCTTTGCCACGGTTGGGCAAAAGATCGAGTGGATGCGTGCCAACCCTCGGGTTTGTGTCGAGGTCGACGAGATCGTGAGCCCGCAGCAATGGGTGAGTGTGGTCGTCCTCGGTCGCTACGAGGAACTGCCCGACACGCCAGAGTGGCAGAGTACCCGCGCCGTCGCACACAAGCTTCTCGAGAAATCTGCCATGTGGTGGGAGCCAGAGTACGTTGAATCGTCCGGGCCGCGCCCGCTGGTGCCGATCTTCTACCGCATTCGGGTCGATCGGATGACCGGCCACCGCGCCGTTCCTCGACCCGGTGGCATCGCCTGACACGAGGTTGTCGCATGAGGTCGCCAGGGATTCCTTGAATTCACTCCCGGTTTCGGCTATAAAAGGGCGCCGCATCCGACAACCTCGTCGGGACATCTCGGTCGCCACCACGAAGGAGCCAGCCCCATGCCTCAGCGCTGCGACATCTGCGGGAAGGGTCCCGCGGTCGGTCACCGCATCAGCCACGCGCACAACGTCACCGCCCGGCGCTGGATGCCCAATCTCGTGTCGATGCGGGGCAGCGTCGGCGGGGGCCGCCCCAAGCGCCTGCGCGTCTGCACGCGGTGCCTCAAGGCCGGCAAAGTGACGAAGGTCCTCTAGAGCAAGAAAACGGGGGGCTCGGCGCCCCCCGTTCTCCGTATGTAGGGTATGAGTCCCGGTGGGAGGCCGCCACCCCCCACCGCTCAGCACGTCGCTAACTTACTTCTTCTTCTTCTTGGCCGCCTTCTTCTTCGCCATCGGAGCGTCACCTCCTTTCGTGTGCGATCGTCGATGCGTCTACTTCCTCCTGCCCTTCTTCATCGCCTTCTTCTTCTTTCCGCCCTTCTTCGCGGCTCTACGCTTTGCCATGTGAGGCTCACCCCCTTCCCTTCCCGTCAGTACCCCATCGCCTCACGCCGCAAGTGGGCGGCCTGCTCCCGCCCGCGACGCTCATAGCGATAGAGATCGACGTACAGCTGGGGCAGGCACACGACCGGAAGCCCCCCCTTGGTCACCGGCGCGTAGAACACGCCGTCGTCATAGGGCTCAAGGAGATTGACGTTGCCTTCGCCTTCGGCGGGCCGCAGGCTGAGACCCGCCATCACCGGCGCGGGATCACCCTCGACGTAGCAGTGGATGGCGGGGAAGCGGACGCTCGGCGCGATCAGCGCGGCCCCGGCGTGGAGGGTGAACGCGTAGCGCCGGCCCTCGGCGTGACAGACCCGCGCCAGCTCGGCCACGAGTTTCCGGGTGATGCGCTCGGTCGTGAAGCAGCTCTCCGCGCGATTTTGCCGGAACGTATACGCGTCCCGCCAGGCCTCGAGTAGCTCACCGGCCTTGGAGAGACGGATGCGCTGATGCTCGCCCCGCTCGATCCAGGAGAGATCCTCCATCCGCTTCACGACGTTGTGGGCGTGTCCCAGGCTCACGTCGGCGGCCTTGGCGAGCTCCTCGAGGCGCCAGGCATGCTGGGGATCGACCAGCAGCACGCGCGCCACCCGGCTGGCTCGCGGCGCGAAGAGCGAGCGCAGCGGCCGTGTCGAGGGGCGGAGGTTCGGCCTCCCCTCCCTTTCGATCAGCACGTGATCGAAGGAGAGATAACAGTTTCCCGAGAGATCTAGATAGCCCATGCCGGCTCGGCGCAGCAGAGCGGCGCTCTGCGGGCTCACGTACTCGGCCACCGCGAGGGGATACGCACTCGGCAGGTCCCGGCGCAGCTCGCCCAAGCGCGAAATCGACTCGCGGATCTGACGGGGTTGTCCCACGGAAGTGAATTCGAGCACCAGCGTCGAGTCGACCGGTCCCATCTTGAAACGGACTAGAAGATCCGCACGTTGGCTGCCGA
Organism: Candidatus Methylomirabilota bacterium; assembly: GCA_035764725.1. Lineage (NCBI taxonomy): Bacteria > Methylomirabilota (SeqCode) > Candidatus Methylomirabilota bacterium. The sequence goes on from DASTYT010000052.1 coordinate 15,695, forward strand.
CAGGGTATTCCTCCAGCTCTTCCCATGCTGCGGCGCGCGGGAAGAGCTCCCGGAGCCTTTGCCCCGCCAACTGCCTGATGTCTCGCGGCTTCGCCATGGTTTCACTTGTTCCGTCATTTTCAGCGTCTGCTGAAACAATACGAACAAACGAAATCCCTTGTCAAGCGAAAATCGGGGAAATTGGCTGGGAACGGGAGCGCGCAGGCTAGTCGCCCTGCTCGATCCCGTCCATGGTCTCGTCGTCGAGCCCGAAGTAGTGACCGACCTCGTGGATCACGACATCTCGCACGAGGTCAGCCATCTCCTGGGGGTCGGCGCAGTCTTCCTCGATGGGCCCCTGGTAGATGTGAATGGTGTCCGGCAAGACGTTCCCGTAGCCGGAGTCGCGCCGAGTGAGATCGACCCCGCGATAGAGGCCGTAGAGCGTGTCGGGAGGCTCGATGCCCATCTCGGCCAGGGTGGCCGCGTCGGCCCAGTCCTCGACGACGACGGCGACGTTCTCGATGCGATCGCGGAAGGGATGGGGCAGGCGGCGCAAGGCCCGATGAACGAGGGCCTCGAACTCGGCGCGCGTCATGGGCGGGGCGGAGGCTAGAGGCCTCTCACGCGCTCGACGTTGATGACGTCCTTGACGTCGCGGATGGCCTGCATGATGGCCTGAAGCTGCTTGAGATCCTCGACCTCGACTACGAAGTTGTTGATGCCCTTCCGGTCCTCGGTCACCGTGATGTCTGCCTTGGTGATGTTGCCCCTGCCCGAGGAGATGGCGGTGGTGATCTCGGCGAGGAGGCCTGGGCGGTCGCGCCCGATGTAGACGGCGATGCGGACGGGCCGCTTGGCCGGCCCGCTCCCCTCCCACTCCACCGCCACCAGCCGCTCCTTGTCCAGCACGTTCTTGGCCACGGTCAGGCAGTCGCGCGCGTGCACGGTGAGTCCGCGGCCGCGGGTGATGAACCCGACGATGCTGTCGCCGGGCACCGGCGAGCAGCACTTCCCGAACCGCACCATGAGGTCGTCGACCCCTCGGATCCGCACCGCGCTCTCGCTCTTGCGCGCGGCCTTGTGGGGCACACGCTCGACCTGCTCGTGCACCGCCCCGGGGGCGACTCGGCCCAGCACCTGCTGGACGGACGTCTTGCCGTAGCCGATCGACGCCAGGAGATCGTCCACGGTGGGGAAGCCGAGCTCGGCGCCGACCTTGCGGATGTCGTCGCCGGCCAGCAGGGTGGCCGACGTGAGGCGGTACTTCTTCGTCTCCCGCTCGAACAGCTCCCGCCCCAGCTCGAGCGATCGCGCGCGCTCCTCGACCTTGAGCCACTGGTTGATCTTGGCCCGGGCGCGGTTGGACTTGGCGATCTTGAGCCAGTCACGGCTCGGATGCTGCCCCGGGGAGGTGACGACCTCGACGATGTCGCCCTGCCGGAGCGTGTAGCGGAGGGGAACCAGCTTGCCATTGACCTTCGCGCCGACACAGTGATGGCCTACGTCGGTATGCACGGTGTAGGCGAAGTCGATGGGCGTGGCCCCCTCCGGGAGCGCCTTCACGTCGCCCTTCGGGGTGAACACGTAGACCTCGTCCGGGAAGAGGTCGAGGCGCACGGTGTCCAGGAACTCCTTGGGGTCCTTGACTTCCTTCTGGGACTCCATGAGCTGGCGGAGCCACGTGAATGCGTCGTCGAAGCGGTCCCGGTCGCTCCGGCGCTCCTTGTAGAGCCAGTGGGCCGCGATGCCCTCCTCCGCGATCCGGTGCATCTCGAGGGTGCGGATCTGGATCTCCACCGGGTCGCCCTTGGGACCGATCACGGTGGTGTGGAGGGACTGGTACATGTTCACCTTGGGCATCGCGATGAAGTCCTTGAAGCGGCCGGGCACCGGCTTCCACAGCGAGTGGATCACCCCGAGCGCCCCGTAGCAGTCGCGCACGGACTTCGTGATCACGCGGACCGCGGTGAGATCGTAGATCTCGTCGAACTCGCGCCCGCCCTCGTGCATCTTCTTCCAGATCGAGTAGAAGTGCTTGGGCCGGCCGCTGATCCGGGCCTCGATTCCCACCTCGCCGAGCTTGTCCTGGAGGAAGGCGATGACCTGGTTGATCTCGGCCTCGCGCTCGAGGCGCCGCTTGGCCACCCGCCGCATCAGCTCCTGGTAGGAGTCGGGGTGCATGACGCGGAGGGCGAGGTCCTCCAGCTCCGCCTTGACCTTGGCCATGCCGAGGCGGTGGGCGAGCGGCGCGTAGATGTCCAACGTCTCCTGGGCGATCTTCTTGGCCTTCTCGGGCGGCAGGTAGCCGAGCGTCCGCATGTTGTGGAGGCGGTCGGCGAGCTTGATCATGAGCACGCGGATGTCGCGCGCCATCGCCACCACCATCTTGCGAAAGTTCTCGGCCTGCCGCTCCTCGCGCGACGAGAAGGCCAGCTTGCCGATCTTGGTCACTCCGTCCACCAGCTCGGCGATGTCGGCGCCGAACTCGCGGACGAGGTCGTCCTTGGTGGTCTGGGTGTCCTCGAGAACGTCGTGGAGGAGGCCGGCGGTCACCGTCGTCACGTCCATCTTGAAGTCGACGAGGAGGCCGGCGACCTCCAGGGGATGCGAGAGGTAGGGCTCGCCGGAGGCGCGCTGCTGCCCGAGGTGGGATTGCTCGGAGAACCGGTAGGCGCGCTCGACGAGCCCCAGATCAGCCGTGGGCTGATACTTCGGGATCTCGTCGATCAGCGTCTGGAGCTGGGTCAACCCGTTCCCTCCCTAGGTTGACCATTAATGTTGCCACGTAAGTTGGCACAACGCCAGACATTTTTCGCGGTCGCGATCAGGCCTTGGCGGGGACCTTGCCTCCGGCGGGGGCCTTCCCGCGGCTCCAGTTCTCCCAGTCGAGGATCAGCGCCGCCGCCGCCACGGATGAGTAGGTCCCGGTGACCACCCCGATGACGAGGGCGAAGGCAAAGTCGCGCAGCACCTCGCCCCCGAAAAGGAAGAGGACGAAGGCCGAGAGGAACGTGGTGAACGAGGTCAGCAGGGTCCGGGACAGGGTCTGGTTGATGGCGGAGTTGATGAGGCCGGCCAGGCCGGGGCCCCGCCGCGTCCCCCGCCCGCGGGTCTCCCGAATGCGGTCGAACACCACGATGGTGTCGTTGATCGAGTAGCCGACGATGGTGAGGAGGGCGGCGAGGACGGGCAGCGAGATCTCGCGGCCGGTGATGGAGAGCGCGCCCAGCGTCACCATCACGTCGTGGGCCAACGCGAGGACGGAGACCACGCCGCCGCGGTAGTCGAACCGGATGGCGACGTAGACGAGGATGCCCGCCATGCCGGCGAGCACCGCGTAGAGCGCCTGGAGCTGGAGGTCGCGTCCCACCTGGGGTCCCACGAACTCCACCCGCCGGATCTCCAGCGCGCCGTCACCCGTCGCCGAGAGGGCGGTCTGCACCGCCTTGGTGAGCTCGTCCGACTTCCGGTCGCTCTGGGGCAGCCGCACCAGGTACTCCTGCGGATCGCCGAACTGCTGGATCACCGCGGTGCCGAGCCCGATGCGGTCCAGGCCTCGCCGCACGTGGTCCACGGTGACCGGCTTCTCGTAGCGCAGCTGGATCAAGGTGCCCCCGGTGAAGTCGATGCCGTAGTTGAGCCCGCCGTGCAGCACGATCGAGACGATCGAGACGATCACAGCGCCCAGCGACGCCAGATAGAACCAGCGCCGCTTGCCCACGAAGTCATAGTTGGTGTTGACGAAGATCTGCAGCATGCCGGCTCCGGTGTTCTCCTAGATCGAGATCGACTCGATGCGCCGCGGGCCCATGTAGATGAGGTCGAAGATCAGGCGGGTGAAGAACACCGCGGTGAAGAGGCTGGCGAGGATGCCGATGGCCAGCGAGACCGCGAAGCCCTTCACGGGGCCCGTGCCGAACTCGTAGAGGATGGCCGCGGACACGAGCACGGTCACGTGCGTATCGATGACGGTGCGGAAGGCCCGCGCGAAGCCCGCGTCGATGGCCGCGCGCACGGTCTTCCCCGCCCGCAGCTCCTCGCGGATGCGCTCGAAGATGAGGATGTTGGTATCCACCGCCATGCCGATCGTGAGCACGATGCCCGCGATGCCCGGCAGGGTCAGCGTCGCATGGAAGCCCGCCATGGCCGCGAGCAGGATCAGGAGGTTGAGGCCGAGGGCGAGGTTGGCGATGAGGCCGGACAGGCGATAGAAGATGAGCATGAACACGACCACCGAGGCGGCCGCGGCGATGGTGGACCACACGCCCCTCTGGATCGAGTCCACCCCGAGTGACGGCCCCACCGTGCGCTCCTCGAGCACCTGGACGGGCGCGGGCAGCGCGCCCGCGCGCAGCACGATGGCGAGGTCGGTGGCCTCCTCCGCGGTGAAGCCCCCGGTGATCTGCGCCTGTCCGGAGGGGATGCGCTCCCGGATCACCGGCGCCGAGTGGACGTTGCCGTCGAGGACGATGGCCAGCCGCTTGCCCACGCTGGCCTCGGTCAGCTCGGAGAACACCCGGGCCCCTGCGGGATTGAACTCCACCGACACGTAGGGCTCGCCGGTGTTCTGGTCGATGGACACCCGCGCGGTGGACAGATCCGCGCCGGTAAGCACCGCCTTCTTGCCCACCACGTAGGGGATGCGACGCTCCTCCCGCGTCTGCTTGTCCACCCGCCGCTGGATGAGGAGCTCGTCGCCCTCCGGCACCACGTTCTCGCGCGCCGCGCGCTCGGGATCCGCGCGCTCGTCCACCAGCTTGAACTCGAGGAGGGCGGTCTTGCCGATGAGAGCCTTGGCCCGCTCGGGCTCCTGCACCCCGGGAAGCTGCACCAGGATGCGATTCTCACCCTGCTGCTGGATGGACGGCTCGGCGACGCCGAACTGGTCCACGCGGTTGCGGATGGTCTCCAGGGCCTGCCGCACCGAGAGGTCCTTGAGCGTGCTGACCTCGCGCGCCCGCATGGCGAGGACGAAGCGGCCCGCCGCCTGATCGGGCTCCTTCACCTCGAAGTTGGCCAGCTCCGAGACCGCGGTCTGCGCGGCGCCCCACGATTGCGGCGAAGCGAGCTGGACCTCGATGTCGGTGGTGCCCCGACGCTGGACCCGCGTCACCGCGATGCCCTTCTTGTCCAGCGTCCCCCGCACCGAGCTCACCGCGCGCTCGGTCTGCGACTCGATGGCCTTGTCCAGGTCCACCCCGAGCACGAGATGGATTCCGCCCTGGAGGTCGAGCCCGAGATTGAGGGTTGACGGCAGGAGAACGTGGGGCCTCGCCGGTACCGCGCTCCCGTAGAGCCACGTCCGCAGGAACGGCGGCGGGTAGAGATACGCCAGCGACCCGAGGATGACGACGGCGACGATCGCGATGCGGAGGCCGAGCTGTCGCCGCATCAGCTCGACCCGTCCTTCTCTCCCTGGGCGGGAACGATCCGCCCTACTGCGGCCCGGTCGAAGGTGAGCTTCACCTGGTCTCCCACGCGGAGCGTGATGGTGTGCTCGTCCAGGCCGGCCACGGTGCCGTGTATCCCGCTGGTGGTCACGACGCGATCGCCCTTCTTGATCGCGCCGAGCATCGCATCGCGGTCACGCTTCTGCTTCTGCTGCGGGCGGATGACGATGAAGTACATGATGGCGAACATGCCAACCATGAGCGGCAGGATCGACAGGATGCCGCCACCGTTCGCACCGCTTCCGCCCGGCGCCTGCGCCATCGCGTAGGCGAGATCGACCATTGACGCTCAGACCTCCCCGTCCGTCGAGATGTCGTCGGAACTTGGAACACCGTCGCGACCAGCGTGCGATTTTACCCCATATCGATCCAGAAACCGAGTGCGGAATGGGTCGAAGCGGCCCTCCGCGATGGCCGCGCGCATCGCCCCAACGAGCCGTTGATAGAAGGTGATGTTGTGGACTGACAGCAGCCGGTACGCGAGGAGCTCGCGGGCCATGAAGAGGTGGCGCAGATAGGCGCGCGAGAATCCTCGGCACGCCTCGCACGAGCACTCGGCGTCGAGCGGCGCGGCGTCGCGCGCGTAGCGCGCGTTCCGGATGGCCAGGGGCCCGTCGGCGGTGAACACCTGACCGTTGCGCGCGTTGCGGGTGGGGAGCGCGCAGTCGAAGCAGTCCACGCCGCGCGCCACCGCCTCCACCAGATCCGGCGGCTTTCCCACGCCCATCAGGTAGCGCGGGCGGTCTTTCGGCAGGAGCGCGGCGGTGACGGCGGTGATGTCGAGGAGCACGGGCTTCGGCTCGCCCACCGCGAGGCCACCGATGGCATAGCCGGGAAGGTCGAGGGCGGCCGCGTCTTCCACCGCGCGACGGCGCAGCGCGGGGTAGACGCCTCCCTGCACGATGCCGAAGAGCGCCTGCCCGCCGGGCCCCCGCCGGTCTGCCGCCACAGAGCGTCGCAGCCAGCGCTGGGTCAGCGCGAGCGAGCGCTCGGTCTCGGCCTCGGTGGCGGGGTGACCCAGACACTCGTCGAGCGGATGAATGATGTCGACACCGAGCGCCTGCTGGATCTCGATGGACAGCTCGGGGGTGAGGAAGCGGCGCGAGCCGTCGACGTGCGAGCGGAACTCCACGCCGTCCTCGCCCAGGCGGCGCAGAGCGGCCAGGCTCCATACCTGGAAGCCGCCGGAGTCGGTGAGGATGGGCCCATCCCAGCCCATGAAACGGTGGAGGCCGCCCAGCTCTCGCACGAGCTCGTGCCCCGGCCGGAGGAAGAGGTGGTAGGTATTCGACAGCACGAGCTGAGCGCCGGCGGCGCGGATGTCGGCGGGCGCGAGGCTCTTCACCGAGCCGAGCGTGGCCACCGGCATGAAGGCGGGCGTGTCGACCGTGCCGTGCGCGGTGCGGATGCGCCCGCGGCGCGCGGCGCCGTCGACGGCCAGAAGCTCGAAGCCGAACGCGCCCATCGCCCCTACACGACCAGCATCGCGTCGCCGTAGGAATAGAATCGGTATCCCGCCGCCGCCGCGTGGCGATACGCGGCTAGCATCAGCTCGCGGCCGGTGAGGGCCGCCACCAGCATGAGGAGGGTCGAGCGCGGGAGGTGGAAGTTCGTCACGAGCGCATCCACCGCGCGGAAGGCATACGGCGGGTGGATGAAGAGGTCGGCACAGCCCGCGCCGGCGACCACCTGGCCCGTCCCCGCCGCCGCCCACTCGAGGGCGCGCGTCGTGGTCGTGCCCACCGCGATCACGCGGCGGCCGGCCGCACGTGCCGCGTTCACCGCCGCCGCGGTCGCGGCGGGAATCTCCACCGCCTCGCCATCCATCCGATGGCCCTCCACGCTGGCGGACGTCACGGGACGGAAGGTGCCGGGCCCCACGTGGAGCGTCAGCGCGTGCACCTCGACGCCGCGCGCGCGCACGGCATCGAGCAGCGCGGTGGTGAAGTGCAGACCGGCGGTGGGGGCAGCCACCGAGCCGTCCGCGCGCGCATACACGGTCTGGTAGCGCTCGTGATCCTCCGGCGTGGGCGCGCGGTGGCGCGCGATGTAGGGCGGGAGCGGCGGGAGCCCGTGGCGGGCGAGCAGCTCGCGCGCGTCCCCGGGAGCCTCGAGGGTGATCACCCGGAGGCCGCGCTCGCCCTCGGCGGTGACGGTGGCGGACGCCGTCCCTCCGCCCAGCGCGATGCGGGCCCCCCGGCGACAGCGACGGCCGGGCCACGCCAGTGCTTCCCAGCGCGCCGGGCCGATCTCGCGAACGAGCAGCAGCTCCACCGGGCGGCCGTCGTCTTCCCTCGCGCCGAGCAAGCGAGCGGGAATCACCCGGCTCTCGTTGACGACCAGGCAATCGCCGGCGCGCAGGAGACCAGGCAGGTCGGCGAAGCGGCGGTCCTCCCACGCGCCCCGCGCACGATCGAGGACGAGGAGGCGCGACGCATCCCGCGGCGTGACCGGCTCCTGCGCGATGGCCGAGGGGGGAAGGTCGTAGTCGAACTGCGCGACATCCATCCGGAATCCGAGTCTAGCAAATCAGCCGATGCGCGCGCCCGGGGCCACCTCGAAGTCCGGCCGCAGCAGGATGACCTCGCCGCGCTCGTCATACGCGCCTAGCACGAGGACCTCCGAGACGAACGGCCCGATCTGCTTGGGAGGAAAGTTGACGACGGCGATCACGCGCCGACCGACGAGGTCGCCGAGGGCGTAACGGTGGGTGATCTGCGCGCTGGACCGCTTTACGCCGAGCGGCCCGAAGTCCACCCACAGCTTGTACGCGGGCCGGCGCGCCTCCGGGAACCGCTGGGCGTCGACGACCGTGCCCACGCGCATGTCGACCTTCCCGAACTCCGCCCAGGTCAGGCTCATCCGGGAGGGCGCTACGGGAGGGAGGCGAACTCCGCGCCCGGATAGTAGTACTCGATGATCTGACGCGCAGAGTAGCCGAGCTGCGCCATCGTCTTGGCCCCGGCCTGGTCCATGCCCACCCCGTGGCCGTAGCCTCGGCCGGCGAACCGCGCGGTGGTGTCGTCGACCGCCACCGCGAAGAGGGTGCTCTTGAGCGTGTCGTAGCCGACGATCCGCCGCAGATCATTCCCGCGCAGGACGACCTCCCCTGCCGATCCGGTCACGAGGATGCGGGTGACGCGGAGGGATGCGCTTCGCTCGAGCACCTCGAGTCCGGTGACGCGCCCCACTCCGGCGCCGGCGCGCTGCAGCGCGGCCGACAACTCGGCGAGCGGGAGGTCGAGATTCCAGAGATGGTGCGGAGAATCCGACGGGAAGTCGACCCTCACGCCGCGCAGCGCCGGCATGTTGGCGGCGGCGAACACCACGCGCGGATCCTCGGTGTGCCCGCCGCTGTCCGTGTGGTAGAACGCCGGGAAGAGCTCGCCTTCCCACAGGAGCACCTGCCCTCGCGTCTCCCGCACCGCCGTCCAGACCGGGGAGCTCGCCCCCACGCGACCGACGTACTGCTGATGCGCGGTGGTGGCCACAATCTCGTAGGGCTTGCCGGCATTGAGCCGGCGGTGATAGGCGGCATAGGTGCGGGCGACGATGGCCTGGGCCTTGAGCATCTCCAGCGGCATCGACTCGCCCGCCTCCGCCTTCACGCTGCCGCCCACGTACTCCTCGAGGGGCAGCGTGTTGACGACGAGGAGGCCGTCGGCGGCGCGGCGGATCTCGATCGCGCCGGGATAGTCGAGCGCGTTGACGCGCACGGCGCCGCCCGGCGCGGCGGTCACGCGGAGGGCGTCGAGCCGCAGGACCTCGCGGCCCAGCCCGCGCACCTCGAGACTGTCGCCGCGCCCCACCACCCGGATCCACGTCGGGCTGTGCCGCGTGAGCGAGCGTCCCACGAGATTGCGCAGGGTCAAGGGCCCGCCGCCGAGCTCGACCGAGCGCGCACCCTCGACGAGCGCCACGCGGATGTCCCCGTTCGCCCACGCCGGCCCGGCCGCCACCGCGAGGAGCGCGAGGAGCGCGGCGAGGGCCAGCGCACGCGGGCGGCTCACCGCCGCCCGATGAGGATGAATAGCAGGGTCAACAGGATCGAGACGAGGATCGACGTCGCGAGGGGGAAGTAGAAGCGGAAATTGCCGCGCTCGATGTAGATGTCGCCGGGCAGTCGGCCGATCCATGGCACCTTTCCCAGAAAGCCGCCCGCGAGCCACAGGGCTGCTCCCAGGATTACCATGACGACCCCGACGCCGAGGAGGATTTTGCCGAGGTCGGTCATGCCGCCACCGCCGGAAATGCCCGCGCGGGTCAGAGCGGGAGCTCGCCCTGCCCGGTGGCGGGCGCTGGGCGAGCGACGCCGAGATGCGCGTAGGCGCTGGGCGTGGCCCGGCGCCCGGAGGGCGTGCGCACGACGAAGCCGATCTTCAGGAGGAAAGGCTCGACCACCTCGACAAGTGTCTCCGCCTCGTCGTTGATGGTCGCGGCGATCGCCTCCAGCCCGGCCGGACCGCCGCCGTACTGCTCGATGAGCGCGGTGAGGAAGCGGCGATCCAGACGGTCCAGGCCCGCCTCGTCCACCCCTTCCCGATCCAGGGCATCGCGCGCGATGGCGGCCGTCACCACCCCGTTCGCCTTGACCTGGGCGTAGTCGCGGACGCGCCGGAGCAAGCGGTTGGCGATGCGCGGCGTACCGCGGGACCGGCGCGCGATGGCGCCGGCGCCATCGCCCTCGAGCGGCGCCTCCAGAATCGCCGCCGAGCGCGTCACGATCGCGCTCAGCTCGTCGTGCTCGTAGAAGTCCAGATGGTGGAAGATGCCGAAGCGCTCGCGGAGGGGGGAGGTCAGGAGCCCCGGCCGCGTGGTGGCGGCCACCAGCGTGAACGGGCGCAGCGGGATGCGCATGGTGCGCGCGTTCAGCCCCTTGTCCATCACGAAGTTGACCGCAAAGTCCTCCATCGCGGGATAGAGCAGCTCCTCGACCACGCGCGGCAGCCGGTGGATCTCGTCGATGAACAGCACATCCCGCTCGCCGAGGTTTGTGAGGATGCCCATGAGATCGGCGCCGCGGTCCAGCGAGGGGCCGGCGGTGGTGACGAGCGCCGCGCCCATCTCGTTGGCCATGATGGTGGCCAGCGTGGTCTTGCCCAGCCCGGGCGGGCCGGAGAGAAGCACGTGGTCGAGCGGCTCGCCGCGCCGGCGCGCTGCCTCGACCGAGATGCGGAGGCTCTCCACCGCGGCGCGCTGCCCCACGTACTCGTCGAGGCGCTGCGGCCGGAGCTGGCGCTCGAGCTGCGCCTCCTCGGGCAGCGCCACGCGGCTCATCACGCGGGCCTCGTCGCTCACCGCGCCTCCCCGCCGTGCACGCCGGCCGCCGGCGCCCCGGCGCCCCGGTAGATCTCCTCGAAGAGCTCCTCGGGTGTGGTCAGATCCGGGCGGCGCTCGAGCGCGCGGTCGATCAGCCCCGCCGCCTCGCTGGGCCGGTGCCCCAGTTGCTTCACGAGGACCTCGAAGACCATGGCACGGAGGCCTTCCTCGTCGAGCGCGCGCGCCGGGCGGCGGGCCGGCGCCGCCTCGGCGGCCTCGGCCATCAGCGCGAACTTGGCGACCTTGCTCGAGAGCTGCGCCACGATGTTCTTGGCCTTCTGGGGCCCGATGCCGGGAAGCCGGCGGAGATAGCCCTCGTCCTGACGCGCGATCGCGGCGGCGATCTCACCCACCGGCGCGGCAAGGGCGCGCGCGGCGACGAGCGGCCCCACGTCCTTCACCGTGATCAGCTTTTCGAAGAACTCCTTGTCGAGCTCGGAGGTGAAGCCGATGAGCACCGGGCGCGGCTGATTCTGCGTGGCGTGATAGTGGATGGCGAGCACGACCTCGGGGCCGTCCGCGCTGGGCTCTGGCTTCACGTCCACGAGCGCCCGCTGGGTCACCGGCGGCAGGAAGACTTCGTAGCCCACTCCCGCCGCCTCCAGGATCACGCGATCCTCGAGCTTCGCGCGCACGCAGCCGCGGAGCGACGCGATCATGTATCCGCTCGCCTCGCCTGCGGCTCCGGCTCGCCAAGCCACGTATCCGCTCGCCTCGCCTGCGGCTCCGGCTCGCCAAGCAACTGCGGCAGTCGATGCGGGCGCTCGAAGGGCGCGCGGCCGGTGATACGGGACATGCCGGTGAGGGCGAGGCCGAGGGCGTCGGCAACGTGGGACGGGCGCGGCAGCTCGGCGAGGCCGAGGAGGGTCTGCACGCCGCGCTGCATCTGCCCCTTGCCGGCGGCGCCGTTGCCGGTCACCGCACGCTTGACTTCGGAGGCGGCGAGGGCCAGCACCGACACCCCACACTGGCGCGCGGCGAGATAGATCACCCCTCGGGCATGGCCCATCAGGATGGCGGTTCGGGGAAACCGGTATTCGGTGTAGAGGTCCTCGACGACGAGCAACCCCGGCTCGCGCGCCTCGATGAGGCGCCGCACCGCACCGTGAATCGCGTTGAGCCGGGCTTCCAGCGACTGGCCAGCGGCGCTACTGACGACACCGGCGTCCACGACGGCAAGCCCCCCGGGCCCGGCCTCGAGGACCCCGAATCCGGTGTCCACCAGGCCCGGGTCCACGCCCATGACCCGCAGCGCGCTAGGCCGCGGAGATGGCGTCGAGGACCTCGTCGGGAATGTCGTAGTTCGAGTAGACGGCCTGGACGTCGTCCTGCTCCTCGAGGGCCTCGATGAGCCGCAGCACCGCCGCGGCGTCCTTGCCCTCCACGCGCACGGTGGACTGCGGGACCATGACCGCGGACGCCTCCAGCACGGGGACGCCCTGCGTCTCCAGCGCGCTCCGCACCATTTCTATTTCATCAGGGGCCGTGCTGATCTCGAAAGCTTTTTCCACCTTCTTCACGTCGTCGGCGCCCGCCTCGAGCGCCTTCTCGAGCAGATCGTCCTCCTTGATCCGCTCCGCGTCCACCTGGATGACCCCGCGCCGGTCGAACATCCAGGCGACGCACCCCGATGTGCCCATCCGCCCGCTCTGCTTCTCGAAAAGGTGCCGCAGCTCCGGCCCCGTGCGGTTCTTGTTATCGGTCACCACCTGCACCAGCACCGCGACCCCGCCGGGTCCGTAGCCCTCGTACGTGATCTCCTCGTAGCTCTCGCCTGGCAGCTCGCCGGTGCCCTTCTGGATCGCCCGCTTGACGTTGTCGGCGGGCATGTTGGCCGCCTTCGCCGACTCCATGGCGGCCTTGAGCCGGAGATTGCCCTTCGGATCGCCGCCGCCGTTGCGGGCGGCGACGGTGATCTCGCGGAGGATCTTGGAGAAGAGCTTCCCCCGCTGGACGTCCGTCTTGCCCTTCTTCCGCTTGATCTGCGACCACCGTGAATGTCCCGACATGGCCTCTCACCTTCCCTCGTTGATCGATGCCCGGAGCGCCTTCACCCGGGCCAGCCGCCGCGTCCGCCGCTCGAGCGCCTCGCCCCACCGCCGCTGCTCCTCCGGCGTCTCCGGCGTGAAGGGGGTGCACGGGCGCGGGCGGAGGTCGGGCCCCAGATGCACATAGGTCAGGTAGGCGGTGCACGCGTGCCGGATCTCGCCGGTGATGGGGACCTCGGTGAGGACCTTCACGCCCACCTCGAGCGAGGATGTCCCCACGTGGTTCAGCCCGGCCTTGAACGTCACGACCTCGTGGGACGAGATTGGGGCATAGAAGTCCAGGGCATCCAGGCATGCGGTCATCACGAGACCGCGATTGTAGCGCATCGAGAGGATGCCCCCCGCCTCGTCCACGTCCATGAGGAGCTTGCCCGGGAACATGGTGTTCCCGAACAGCGTGTCCTCGGGCAGCACCGAGCGGCTCGACTCGAACTTCCACCGGAGCCCGCCCGTCCCGTCATCGCCGATCTCCCGCGCCCGCGCCGATCGCCGAGCCAGTCGCTCCTGGCGATGCTGCCGACGGTCGAGCGCCGCCGCGTAGAGCGCCTCCTCCTCGCGGCCCTCGGGCTCGATCCGCGCGGGGACGGGCTGAGGATGGAGCCGCTCGTCCACCTTGATGAAGACCAGGTGCGAGTTGAGCGTCACCGCCCGCGCCCCCGTGTGCACGTTCTCCGAGAACACCCGCACTCCGACCTCGAGTGAGCTCCGCCCCACCAACTCCACCTGCGCCCGGAGCACCGCGACCTCGCCAACCTTGACCGGGTGGAGGAAGTCGATGTCGTCCATGGCGCCCAGGGCCACATTGCCGCGCGCGACCCGTGAGGCGGCGATCGTGCCCACGGTGGCGATCCACTGCATCATTCGCCCGCCATGGATCTGCCCGGGCGCGCCCGCGTGCTCGGGGAACACCCACTGGACCATCTCGGTGACGGTATCGCTGACCGATGGCATCGGCGTGACGGGTAAAGGCCCCCGGTTCCTCGTGTTTCTATCATGCGGCTCCGGGCAAGTCCACCGGGCCGCCTCGCCTCGACGCGCGCTCGTCAGGGGCTCAGGACGACGCGGTCGAGCCGGTGGAACCCGCTGGGGTGCAGGCGAAGATTCCGGACCTCGGGCCGGGTCACGACCCAGTGCAACCGGACGTAGAGCGGGAGCCAGGGCGCCTCCTCGGCGAGGAGGCTCTGCGCCCGCGCGTACACCCGCTGGCGCTCGAGACGGCTGGAGAGCTGACTGCCCCGGATGAGCAGATCGTCGAGGCGCGGATTCCGGTAGAAGGACAGGTTCCAGGCCAGCGCGCCCTTGCGCGCGCCCTCGCTGGTCGACAGCGGGTAGAGCAGCAAGTGGGGATCGCCGCCGTCCACCTGTGCCTCGGCCAGCGCCACTTGATGCTCTCCATTCTGGGCGAGCTTGAGCGCAGTCTCGGGCTGAAGCGCGGCCACCGTGAGGGTCACGCCCCTCGGTGCAAGCGCCTCGCGCAGGGCCTCCGCCAGCCGGGCGCCCTCGATGGGGGCGGCCAACGGCGTCACCGTGAGTCCGACCGAGATGGCACGCAGCGCCCCGCCCTCGACGAGCAGGCGCCGGGCCGTCTCCCCACGATCTTCGGGCGGCTTGGGGGCAGGCTGCGCCGCCCATACGCCCGGAGGCAGCAGCGCGGTCAGCGGCACCGCGTAGGGCTCGAGCGCGGCGGCCAGCGCGCCCTGATCGAGCGCGGCGGCCATCCCCTGGCGTATGCGCTTGCGGAGGAATGGCTCGCGCTCGGTCTGGAGCGCCAGGTACCCGATACGCCAGCCGGGGATGGCGAGCGCCCCGGTCATGCGCGCCGGCGCCCCGGCAGGCACGTAGAGATCGAGGGCGCGGGCGTCGAGCTCGGTGGCGGCGCGCACGTCGTCGCCCTGCTCGAGGAGGACCATGCGACTCGAGCGCGGAGGCCCGCCCCAGTACGCCGGATTGGCCTCGAGCACCATGCGCCCCGGTGCCGTCTCTGCAACCAGAAATGCGCCCGTGCCCAGCCAGCGTGCGGCGCCGTCGGGGCCCTTGGTCACCCGGACGATGGACATCGCGGGGTGGGCGAGCACGGTGAGCAGCGGCGCATAGGGAAGGTTCAGGACGATCTGCACGGTACGGGCATCCGGCGTCTTCACCGCCTTCACGACGCCCGGGGCCCCGCGCAGCAGACGGGGCACCACCGGATTCGCCGACGGCGCGTGTGACGCGCCGGGAAAGAGCAGGCGCTCGAGGCTCGCCGCGACCTCGGCCGAAGTCAGCGGGGTGCCGTCGTGGAAGCGCACGCCCTCTCGCAGCCGGAACGACCAGGCCAAGCCGTCGCGTGAGACCTGCCACTGGGTGGCCAGGCCGGGCTCCACGTCGCTCGTTCCATCTCTGTACTGGAGGAGCGTGTCGAAGATCTGGCGGACGACGAGCCCTGCAGGCGTTTCCACGGCAAGAGCCGGATCCAGCGTGGCCGGGAGTGCGGACAGCCCCACGCGGAGGATGCCGCCCTGGGCGAAGGCGCGCCCGTCGGCGATCGCGAGCACGAGGGCGAGCGCAGCGACGACGCGGCCTGCGCGCGAGGGCATGTCGTAGTTATACGCCCGCCCTCGGCAAATTTTCGTCGTTCCGTCGGCACTTTTTTGATGCTTTCTGTCGGTCCGGCCGAGGGGCGTGCGATCATGTCAAGGCCCATGTCATTGGATACGCAGCATTCCAGGATCGGCCCGGACGTGGCACAGAGCTTGCCCCGAAGGAATTGCAGGGTCGCGTCGGCGAGCGAGACGGCGCGACGCACGGGGCTTCACGAGCGAGGAACCGAGCCCGAGAACCCGGCGTTTGACACGGTGAGCGGTGATGGAGCGGCAGCGGTCAGAGCAAGGGAAAGTTCAAATGAATTCGATGGATGTGAATGGTCATTCAGGGCCAATTCCCTTGACTTGCCGCAAAACCGACCCCTATACTGAGGTCGCGTGTGGGGACTTTCGCCCCCGAAGATGGGCGCGCCTAACGCGAAGCCCGCTGAATCACTGAGAAAGGAACGGGCGGACATGAAGGAGTTCGAGAAGAAACCGAACCCGAGTCGAGAGCCCGCGTCGGATGGGATGAAGGGGCTCTCCAAGTTCCTTCCCATGACCGATTCGAACTACCGCCGCCGTCTCACCGAGTACGAGGTGCAGGTCCAGGATCTCCAGACCTACGTGCGCTCGCTCGAGGCGGAGACGGTGCGCCTGCGGAAGAAGGTCGAGGACGCGCCCAAGGAGTCGATGGTCCTCGAGAACAAGCTGCGCGAGGCGAACCGCCAGCTCGTGCAGTCGTTCAACCAGAACGAGAAGCTCGTCAACGCGCTCTACGAGGCGCGCGAGCAGATCTCCTCGCTGCGCGAGGAAGTCGACAAGCTCTGCGCGCCGCCGTCGACGTACGGCGTGTATCTCTCCGTCAACGAGGACGCCACCGTCAACATCCTCTCGCAGGGGCGCAAGGTGAAGGTCAACCTGCATCCCTCGATCAAGGCCGAGGACATCAAGCCCGGCCAGGAGCTGGTGCTGAACGAGGGCCTCAACGTCGTCGAGACGGCAGGCTACGAGATCCAGGGCGAGGTGGTCATCCTCAAGGAGCTCCTCGACGAAGCGCGCGCGGTGGTCACTCTCCGCGCCGACGAGGACAAGGTCGGTATAATCGCCGACCCGCTCCGGAGCGAGAAGCTGAAGGTCGGCGACCACATCCTGATGGACGGCAAGAGCGGCTACCTGCTCGAGAAGCTTCCCAAGAGCGAAGTCGAGGACCTCACGCTCGAGGAAGTGCCGGACATCAGCTACGAGAACATCGGCGGCCTGTCCACCCAGCTCGAGACCATCAAGGACGCGGTGGAGCTGCCGTACCTCTACGCCGACTACTACAAGGAGCATCACCTCGCCCCGCCGAAGGGGGTGCTGCTCTACGGGCCTCCCGGCTGCGGCAAGACCATGATCGCGAAGGCGGTGGCCAACAACCTCGCCGCGCGCATCTCGGAGAAGCGCGGCGAGAAGGTGAAGGGCTTCTTCCTCAACATCAAGGGCCCCGAGCTGCTCAACAAGTACGTGGGCGAGACCGAGCGGAAGATCCGCGAGATCTTCATCAAGGCCCGCGAGAAGGCCGCCGAGGACGTGCCGGTGGTGGTGTTCTTCGATGAGATGGACGCCCTCTTCCGCACCCGCGGCTCCGGCATCTCGTCGGACGTCGAGACCACGATCGTGCCGCAGCTCCTCGCCGAGATCGACGGCGTCGAGCACCTGCGCAACGTGATCGTGATCGGCGCCTCCAACCGCCAGGACCTCATCGACCCCGCCATCCTGCGGCCGGGTCGGCTGGACGTGAAGATCAAGATCGAGCGTCCGGACGGGACGGCGGCGGTGGAAATCTTCAACAAGTACATGACGACCGAGCTCCCCATCCACCAAGACGAGGTGCGCCAGAGCAGCGGCGACGCCCAGGCCGCGGTGGATCGCATGATCGCGGCCACCGTCGAGGAGATGTACAACCTCGGCGAGGACAACCGCTTCCTCGAGGTGACCTACGCCAACGGCGACAAGGAGGTGCTCTACTTCAAGGACTTCTCGTCCGGGGCAATGATCGAGTCCATCGTGCGGCGGGCCAAGAAGCTGGCGCTCAAGCGCTACATCCAGTCCGCCGAGAAGGGCATCAAGGTCGACGACCTGATCAACGCCGTTCGCGAGGAGTTCAAGGAGAACGAGGATCTCCCGAACACCACGAATCCCGACGACTGGGCCAAGATCGCCGGCAAGAAGGGCGAGCGCATCGTCTACGTGAAGCCGCTCATGGGCGAGACCAAGGAAAAGAAGCGCGACGTCGAGCGCGTCATCAATACCGGTCAGTACCTCTAATGGCGTAGCCGCACTGGCGTAACCGCGGCGGGGGCCCTGCGCCCCCGCCGCGCCTCCGCGCCCCCCTCCGCCCCCGAGTCGGCGAGGTGGTGTCGGCGGAGGCCGAGCCGTCGTCGCAACCCCGGGGGATTCATGGCGCTTCCGAAGGTGATGGGCATCGAGACCGAGTACGGCATCCTCGTCCGGAACCAGCCCGACTTCAATCCGATCCTGTCCTCGCTGCTCCTCATCAACTCCTACGAGACCTACCGCTCGTCCCGCATCCGGTGGGACTACGAGGCGGAGAGCCCGCTGCGCGACGCCCGAGGCTTCGAGTACGCCGAGGACAAGGATGTTCCCTCCAAGGAAGAGTCGCGCCTGATCAACCTGATCCTGTCCAACGGCGCGCGTTTCTACGTGGACCACGCGCACCCGGAGTATTCCTCGCCCGAGACCACGAACCCGCGCGACTGCGTGATCTGGGATCGCGCGGGGGAGCGGATCCTCGACCTCGCCCGCACCCGGGCCGAGGCGGTGTCCCCGCCCGAGCAGCGGATCCTGATCTACAAGAACAATACCGACTCCAAGGGCAACTCCTACGGCACCCACGAGAACTACTTGATGGACCGCAAGGTCCCCTTCGCCCGGATCGTCCAGCATCTCCTCCCCTTCTTCGTGAGTCGCCAGATCTACACCGGCGTGGGCAAGGTCGGCGCCGAGAACAACACCGAGCACTGCGACTTCCAGATCTCCCAGCGAGCGGACTTCCTGGAGACCGAGGTGGGGCTGGAGACGATGCACAGCCGGCCGATCATCAACACCCGGGACGAGCCGCACGCCGACCCCGAGAAGTACCGGCGGCTCCACGTGATCGTGGGCGACGCCAACATGTGCGAGATCGCCAACTACCTCAAGTGCGGGACCCTCGCCCTCGTGCTCGGCCTCATCGAGGACGACGTGCTCGACAAGGACCTGTCGCTGGAGAATCCCGTCCTCAGCTACCGAAAGGTCTCGCGAGATCTCACCTGCCGCGAGACGCTCCGCCTCAAGGACGGGCGCGAGATGAGCGCCATCGACATCCAGTGGGAGTTCTACCGGCAGGCGCGGCGGTACTACGAGCGGGCGCCGGAGTCGTGGGTGCGGGACGTGCTGGATCGCTGGGAGGGGATACTGACTCGCCTCGGCCGCGATCCCCTCTCCTGCGATCGCGAGATCGACTGGGTGATCAAGTACCAGCTCATCGAGCGGTACCGCGAGAAGCACGCGCTCAGCTGGTCCGACTCCCGCGTGGCGATGATCGACCTTCAGTACCATGACATCCGCCCCGGGCGCGGGCTCTTCCTCAAGCTCGAGGAATCCGACGCGGTGGACCGCCTCGTCACCGAGGACGAGGTGACCAAGGCCATCTACGATCCGCCCAAGGACACCCGCGCGTACTTCCGCGGGATGTGCCTGCAGAAGTACTCCGACGAGGTGGTGTCGGCCTCCTGGGACTCCGTGATCTTCGACCTCAAGGAAGGCCCCCTCAAGAAGATCTTCATGCTGGAGCCGCTGCGCGGCACCGAGGCCCACGTCCGGCAGCTCTTCGCAGACTCGCCGACCGCCGGCGATCTCCTGCGGAACCTCGGCAAGCCGGCCGGCGACGTATGACGCTCGGGTCCTGGGAGCGCGCATTCCAGAACCGGTCCTCCTCGAGCTTCTTCGAGCATCTCCGCCAGACCGCGCCGCACCTGCTGCCCGGCGGGGAGGCGATTCCCGGTGAACCCTTCAGCCCCGGCGCGATGCCGTCCGTGCCCCACGGCACCACCGTGCTGGCGCTGCGCTATCGCGACGGTGTCGTCATCGCGGGTGACCGCCAGGCCAGCGAGGGCTATCAGGTCGCCCACCGCCGCATCGAGAAGATCTTCAAGGCCGACGATCTCTCCGCCGTCGGGATCGCGGGCGCGGCGGGGCCGGCGATGGAGATGGCACGGCTCTTCCAGACCGAGCTCGAGCACTACGAGAAGGTGGAGGGCGAGAACCTCTCGCTCGACGGCAAGGCCAACCGCCTGGGGGCGATGATCCGCGCGAACCTCCCCATGGCCATGCAAGGCCTCGTGGTCGTGCCGATCTTCGCCGGCTTCGACGAGCGGGCGGGCGTGGGCCGGCTCTTCAAGTACGACGTGACCGGCGGCCGCTACGAGGAGGCCGATTATTTCGCGCAGGGCTCCGGCGGCAAGGATGCCCGTGACTCGCTGAAGAAGAGCTTCCGGCGGGACATGCCGAAGGACGACGCGATGCGGGCGGCCCTCGAGGCGCTGGTCGACGCCGCCGACGAGGACCTCGGCACCGGCGGCCCGGACTTCCAGCGCGGCATCTACCCCACCGTGAAGACGATCACGCGGTCGGGAATCACCGACCTGGCCGACGAGGACATCCGCCGCACCCTTGAGGCCATCCTGAACACCCGAGGGCGCAACTGATGCCGCGACGGCTTCGCGAGGCGCAGCCGAAGTCGAGCCGAGCGCATTCCACCAGTCTGTTCGGAGGCCTCGCCTGATGCCGCTGCCGTACTACGTGTCGCCGGAACAAATGATGAAGGACAAGGCGGAGTATGCCCGCAAGGGCATCTCCCGCGGCAAGGCTATCGTGGCCATCGAGTACCGCGACGGCATCCTGCTCGTGGCCGAGAACCCCTCGACGCTGCTGCACAAGATCTCCGAGATCTACGACCGCATCGCGTTCGCCGGGGTCGGCAAGTACAACGAGTTCGAGAACCTGCGGGTCGCAGGGGTCCGGCACGCCGACGTGAAGGGGTACTCGTACTCCCGCGGTGATGTGAGCGCCAAGGCCCTCGCCAACGCCTACTCGCAGGGGCTCGGCAACATCTTCACCCAGGACATCAAGCCGTTCGAGGTGGAGGTGCTGGTGTGTGAGGTGGGCGACAGCAACAACGGCGGCAAGAACGAGATCTACCACATCCTCTATGACGGGACGATCGAGGACGAGAAGAACTACGCTGCCATGGGTGGCCAGTCGGACGAGATCCGGCGCTACCTCAAGGACAACTTCAAGGACGGCCTGGACCTCGCCGCCTCCCTCCAGCTCGGTGTCCGGGCCCTCATGGTGACCCAGAACAAGACGCTGACCGAACGCGACCTCGAAGTGGCGGTGCTCGATCGCACCAAGGAGCGGCGGAAGTTCCGCCGCATCCCCGCCGAGGTGCTCGACCAGCTGCTCCGCGCCCCCGCGTGAGCGCATCGCACCCCCTCCCGATTCTTGCGCCCAGCCTCCCAGCCTGATACCCTGAGGGCCACATGAAACGGCGCATCTTCGGGATGGAGAACGAGTACGGCCTGACCTGCACGCTCAACGGTCAGCGCCGGCTCTCGCCCGATAACGTCGCCCGGTACCTGTTCGAGAAAGTCATCCCCGGCGCCCGCAACGCCAACGTCTTCCTGGAGAACGGCGCCCGGCTCTATCTCGACACCGGCTTCCACCCCGAGTACGCGACGCCGGAGTGCGACGACATCGTCGAGCTCGTGACCCACGACAAGGCGGGCGAGCGGATCGTCGAGGACCTGCTCCACCAGGCGGAGAAGCGCCTGCGCGAGGACGGGATTTCGGGGAACATCCTCCTCTTCAAGAACAACACCGACTCCGCCGGGAACTCGTACGGCTGCCACGAGAACTACCTGGTCAGCCGCGACGTCTCGTTCCAGCGGCTCGCCGAGGGGCTGATCCCCTTCTTCGTCACCCGCCAGATCTTCGCGGGCGCGGGCAAGGTGCTGCAGACCCCGCGCGGCTTCCACTACTGCCTCTCCCAGCGCGCTCAGCACATCTGCCAGGAGATCTCCGGCGCGACCACCTCGTCGCGCTCGATCATCAACACGCGGGACGAGCCGCATGCCGACGCCGAGCGGTACCGCCGGCTCCACGTGATCGTGGGCGACTCGAACATGTCCGAGGTGGCGACCTACCTCAAGGTGGGGACGACCGCGCTCATCCTGGACATGATCGAAGACGGGCACTTCGACAAGGACTACAGCCTCCAATCCCCCGTCCAGGCCATCCGCGACATCAGCCACGACGCGACCCTGCGCGAGACGGTGCGGCTCAAGGACGGCCGGTCCATCACTGCCCTCGACCTCCAGACCGAATATCTCGAGCACGCCACGCGCTACGTGGCCGCTATCGACGCCGACCCGGTCACCCGGGACGTGCTCGCGCGCTGGACGAACGTCATCGAGGCCCTGCACACCGATCCCATGAAGCTCGAGCGCGAGGTGGACTGGGTCATCAAGTACAAGATGATCGACGCCTACATGGTCAAGCACCGCCTGTCGTGGCGCGATCCCAAGGTCTCCCTGATGGACCTGCAGTACCACGACATCCGCCCCGACCGCGGGCTCTACTTCCGGCTCGCCCAGCGGGATCTCCTCGACCGGATCACCAGCGACGAGGCCATTGAGCGGGCCAAGCACATCCCGCCGCAGACCACGCGGGCCCGGCTGCGGGGCGAGTTCATCCGCCAGGCGAACCTCAAGGGCAAGGACTATCGCGTGGATTGGGTCTATCTCAAGCTCAACGACCCGGAGCGCGAGACCATTCTCTGCAAGGATCCATTCCAGAGCCACGACGAGCGCGTCGAGCGCCTCATCCGCTCGTTCTAGCCGCACCCGGCGCGCGTCCCGCGTGCCCGTTCTCGCGCATCCCTCCGGTACAATGACGCCGTGAGCCTTTCCGTCGACGCCGTGCGCGCGCTCGTGAACGGCGAGCACGGAGACCCATTTTCCGTGCTGGGCCCCCATGCGGAGGCCGACGGCGGCCTCGCATCGTTCCTCTACCGGCTCCGGGTCACCGATCGCGACGGCGCCGTCGCTGAGGTCGAGGATCCCTATCGGTTCCCTTCCTCGCTCTCCGACCTCGATCTCCACCTCCTCGGCGAGGGCACGCACTACCGCGTCTACGACGCGCTCGGCGCGCATCCCGTGCGCCTCGGCGGCGTCGAGGGGTATCGCTTCGCGGTGTGGGCACCGAACGCGCGTCGAGTGAGCGTTGTGGGCGACTGGAACGGTTGGGACGGGCGGCGGCACCCAATGCGCCTGCACCCAGGCAACGGGGTGTGGGAGCTCTTCATCCCCGCGCTCGGCCCGGACCTCCGCCACAAGTTCGAGGTCCTCTCGCGGTCCGGCGCGCCCATCGCGCAGAAGGCCGATCCCTTCGCGTTCGCCTTCGAGTCCGAGACGCCGCGCACCGCCGCGGTGACCACGCCCATCCCCCAGCATGAATGGGGTGACGCCGGGCGGATGGCCGAGCGGGGACGGCGCCAGGCGCTTGATGCGCCGCTGAGCATCTACGAGGTGCACCTGGGCTCCTGGCGCCGCGTGCCCGAGGAGGGCCATCGCGTCCTCAGCTACCGGGAGCTCGCATCACGCCTCGCGGACTACGTGCTCGGGCTTCACCCACGTCGAGCTGCTCCCCATGATGGAGCATCCGTTCTATGGCTCATGGGGCTACCAGACCATCGGCTACTACGCGCCGACCAGACGATACGGTGAACCAACCGACTTCATGTCCTTCGTTGACCATTTGCATCAACGGGGGATCGGAGTTCTTCTCGACTGGGTGCCCGCGCACTTCCCCAAGGATCCCCACGGGCTCGTCTACTTCGACGGGACGCATCTCTACGAGCATGCCGACCCGCGCCTGCGTGAGCATCCCGACTGGGGCACCCGCGTGTTCAATTTCGGGCGCACCGAAGTGGCGAACTTCCTCATCGGCAACGCGCTCTTCTGGCTCGATCGGTATCACCTCGACGGGCTGCGCGTCGACGCCGTCGCGTCCATGCTCTACCTCGACTACTCGCGCAAGCTCGGCCAGTGGCTGCCCAACCGGCACGGCGGCCGCGAGAACCTCGAGGCGATGACATTCATCAAGCGCCTCAACGAGGTGGTCTACGGTCACCATCCCGACGTGCTGATGGTCGCGGAGGAATCGACCTCGTGGCCCCAGGTGTCGCGCCCGGTATACGTGGGCGGGCTCGGCTTCGGGCTCAAGTGGAACATGGGCTGGATGCACGACGTGCTCGACTATGTCCACCGGGCGCCCGTGCACCGGAAATTCCACCAAAACCAGCTCACCTTCGGCATGCTCTACGCCTGGTCGGAGCACTTCGTGCTGCCGTTGTCCCACGACGAGGTGGTGCACGGCAAGGGCTCGCTGATCGCCAAGATGCCGGGTGACGAGTGGCAGCGCGCTGCGAACCTCCGTCTGCTCTACGGGTTCATGTGGGCGTACCCGGGGCGGAAGCTCCTCTTCATGGGCGGCGAGTTCGGGCAATCCGCCGAGTGGAACCACGACCGGAGCCTCGATTGGCACCTTCTCGACGCGGGGCCCTATCATCGAGGCGTCCAGAGCGTGGTGGCCTTCTGCCGGTTCGCCCGCGACCCAGCGAGCCTCGTGCTCTGCGTGGCGAGCTTCACCCCGGTGGTTCGCCGCGGCTATCGCGTGGGGGTCCCGCAAGCCGGCTATTACGCGGAGGCCGTCAACACCGACAGCGAGCACTACGCCGGGAGCAACGTCGGCAACGGGCCCGGCGTGCGCAGCGAGCCGGTGCCGTGGCACGGGCAGCCGCAGTCGGTCACGCTGGACCTTCCGCCGCTGGGCGCCCTGCTCTTCCGCTGGACGGGCCCCTGACGCCATGGCGCAGCCCTCCCGACTCCGCCCTGGCTCCCCCGTCCCGCTCGGCGCGACATGGGACGGCAGCGGCGTCAACGTCGCGATCTGGAGCGAGCATGCGACCGCGGTGGAGCTGTGCCTCTTCGACGCCGAGGATCCCGGCCGCGAGAAGGAGCGCATCCGGCTGACCGAGCGCACCGACCAGGTCTGGCACGGCCGCGTGGCCGGTCTCGCACCCGGCGCGCTCTATGGCTACCGCGCGCACGGCCCGTACGCGCCGCGCGACGGCCATCGCTTCAACCCCGCCAAGCTCCTGCTCGACCCGTACGCGCGCGCCATCACCGGCAACGTGACGTGGCACGACGCCCTCCTGGGCGGCCGTGGGTCCGCCGACGCGGAGCCGGACGGTCGCGACAGCGCCCCCTACACCCCGCGCAGCGTCGTGGTGGACGGCGCCTTCGACTGGGGCGATGACCGCCCGCCCGCCACGCCGTGGCACCGCACGGTGATCTACGAGGCTCACGTGAAGGGCCTCACCGCGCGACATCCCGATCTGCCGGCCGCCCTCCGAGGAACCTACGCGGGGCTGGGTGCCCCGCCCGTCATCGACTATCTCCGCAGCCTCGGCGTGACCGCGGTGGAGCTCCTCCCCGTGCACCACGCCCTCGCCGAGCGTGCGCTTGTCGCGCGCGGCCTCACGAACTACTGGGGCTACAACTCGATCGGCTATTTCGCGCCCGACGCGCGCTTCGCCGCCTCGGGCTCGCGCGGCGAGCAAGTCACCGAGTTCAAGGCGATGGTGCGCGCCCTGCACCGTGCGGGCATCGAGGTGATCCTCGACGTGGTGTACAACCACACCGCGGAGGGTGGCCGGCGCGGCCCGACGCTGTCGTTCCGCGGCCTCGGCGATGGCGCCTACTACTGGCTCGACCCCGCCGACGGTGCCGAGTACGTCGACTGGACCGGCTGCGGCAATAGCTGGCACACGCCGCACCCGCGTGCGCTGCAGCTTGTGATGGATAGCCTTCGCTATTGGGTGCAGGTGATGCGGGTCGACGGCTTCCGCTTCGACCTGGCGGCCGTGCTCGCGCGCACCGGGCTCGGCGACGTGAACCTCTACGCGCCCTTCCTCGGCGCCATCCGGCAGGATCCGGCGCTCGCCGGCGTGAAGATCATCGCGGAGGCCTGGGATGTGGGCCCCGACGGCTATCTCGTGGGCCGCTTTCCCGCGGGCTGGGCCGAGTGGAACGGCCGCTACCGGGACACCGTGCGCCGCTTCTGGCGCGGCGACGCCGGGCAGGCCGCCGACCTCGGCTTCCGGCTCACCGGGTCGAGCGACCTCTACGCCGCGAGCGGCCGACAGCCGTCCGCGAGCGTCAACTTCGTCACCGCGCACGACGGCTTCACCCTTGCCGACGTCGTGAGCTACGAGCACAAGCGGAACGCCGCCAATGGCGAGGACAATCGCGACGGCACCGACGACAATCTGTCCTGGAACTGGGGGGTCGAGGGGCCGACCTCCGATCCCGCCGTCGTCGCCCTCCGCGAGCGGCAGATGCGGAACTTCCTGGCCACACTGCTGCTGTCTCAGGGGGTGCCCATGCTGGCTCACGGAGACGAGGTGGCACGCACCCAGGCCGGGAACAACAATACCTACTGCCAGGACGGACCGATCAGTTGGCTCGGCTGGGATCCGTCGCCGTCGGCGGACGCGCAGCGCGCCTTCACGCGGCGCCTCATCGAGCTCCGCCGGGCGGAGCCGGTGTTCCGGCGCCGGACCTTCAGCACCGCCCGGGCGCTTACCTGGTTGCGCCCCGACGGCAAGGAGATGACGGCGGCGGACTGGAACGCGCCGGCCACGCGCGCGCTCGGCCTGCTCCTGCGCGGCGACCGCATCGACGAGGTGGACGAGGCGGGGGAGCCCATCGTGGGTGCCACCTTCCTGGTCCTCCTCAACGCCGCCGCCGCCGCCGTGCCCTTCATCGTGCCCGCGCCCCCCGGCGCCGCGCGCTGGACCGCCGTGCTCGACACCCGCCAGTGGGAGCCCCCGGCCGCGCCCGCCCTGCCCGCGGGCGGCACCTTCGCGCTCGCCGAGCGTTCCCTCGCCGTGCTGCGTTTGGACGTGGAAGGAGAGTGGCCGTGACCCACATCGACGAGTTCGAATCCGATCTGCACCGGACGGCCCTATCACAGCTCGATCGCGTGGCCGCGCGCCTGGGCCTCGACACCGACATCCACGTGCGCCTGCGGGCGCCGCGACGGGCGATGGTCGTGTCCATTCCCGTCCGCATGGACTCGGGGCGGACCGAAGTGTTCACCGGCTACCGCGTCCACCACTCCACCGTGCTGGGGCCCACCAAGGGCGGCCTCCGCTACGACGCGGACGTGAGCCTGGGCGAGGTTACCGCGCTCGCGATGCTGATGAGCTGGAAGTGCGCGCTGATGTCGCTGCCCTACGGGGGCGCCAAGGGGGGCGTACGCTGCAACCCGCGCGCGATGTCGGCAACCGAGCGCGAGAACCTCACGCGCCGCTACACCGCCGAGATCATCCTGATGATCGGTCCCGATCTCGACATCCCCGCCCCCGATCTCGGCACCGACGAGCAGACGATGGCCTGGATGATGGACACATACTCGATGACCCAGGGCAAGAGCGTGCCCGGTGTCGTCACCGGCAAGCCGCTCATCGTGGGCGGCTCGGCGGGACGGCGCGAGGCCACTGGCCGCGGCATCGTGTACTGCCTCTACCAGGCAGCCCACCACACCGGCCAGCAGCTGCGCGGCAAGTCGGTGGTGATCCAGGGCTTCGGCAACGTGGGGAGCGTGGCCGCCCGCCTTCTCTGGCGCGACGGCGCGGTGGTGGCGGGCGTGAGCGACGTGAAGGGCGCGGTCTGGAATCCCAACGGCCTCGACATCCGGCAGCTCGAGGCGCACGTGGCCGCCACGGGGAGCGTGGTGGGATTCCCCGGCGCCGACCCGCTCGACAACGCCGTCCTCCTGGAGCAGCCGTGCGACATCCTGATTCCCGCCGCGGTCGGCTCGCAAATCCATGCGGGCAACGCCGAGCGTATCCGCGCCCACATCGTGGCCGAGGGCGCCAACGGCCCCACCACGCCCGAAGCCGACGTGATCCTCCACGACCGCGGGGTCACCGTCATCCCGGACATCCTGTGCAACGCGGGCGGTGTGGTCGTGTCCTACTTCGAGTGGGTGCAGGGGCTGCAGTACTACTTCTGGAAGGAAAGCGAGATCACGGCCCGCCTGCAGGAAGTCATGGCTCGCGCGTTCAATCGTGTGTGGGGCGTGGGCCAGAAGGAGGGCGTGGATCTGCGCACCGCCGCTCTGATGGAAGGTGTCCGTCGGGTGGCCGAGGGCTACCGAGTCCGCGGCCTCTACCCCTGAAAGCGCCGGCTCCCATTCGCCGGGACGGCCCTCGTCGCCGGCGCTCGCTGATGCAGAACCGCGCCTTTGCCGCCTGGTTCGGGGTGCTCGGCTCCGGATTCACGGTGCTGCTCGCGGGCGAGCTGGAGACCTGGGCCGCGGTGTTCGGGCGCACGCTCACCACGCGCCACGTCACTCGCCGCGCTGTGGACGGGCTGGGGCCGGGTGCTCGTCGCAGGGCTCCTGATCTTCGCCGGCACCGAGCTGTTCGAGCGGCGGCTCCACTTGATCATGCCCGCAGTGTTCCCCCGGACTTACCTCGACGAGGGGCTGGAGCTGCTCGCGAACACGTTCTTCGTGCTGGCCCTGTGGGAGCGGGAGCGCGTCGAGCCGGTGCGCCCCTGGCCGAAGGGCGTGCCCTACGCGTCGCGGTCGATCGTGTAGCGCAGCGCGCGGCGCTGCATCCAGCGCACGACGAGCAGATCGTGAAATCCACGGCTCGCACGGCCGAGCCCGAACTTCGACGCGCCGAACCGCCGCGCCCGATGCACCACCGGCACCTCCGACACTCGGTAGCCGGCCATCCGCAGCAGCGTGGGAACGAAGCGGTGCATGCCGTTGTAGGGCAGCAGGGCCGTCCGGCATTCACGGCGGAACGCGCGCAGCGTGCAGGCGCTGTCGCGCACGTGCTCGTGGGTGAGCGCGTTCCGCACCGTATTGGCGATTCGCGAGGACCAGCGCTTGACGAGCGTGTCGTCGCGGCGGATGCGCGACCCCATGGCGGCATCGGCGCCCTCGAGCGCGGCGACGAGACGGGGAATGTCGGCCGGGTTGCTCTGGAGATCGCTGTCGAGCGTCACGAAGATGGGGGAGGTCACGCGCTGGTACCCCGCGTCGAGGGCGGCGGTGAGCCCGGCGTGCCGGGCCAGCCGGACGTACCGCACCCGCGGGTCCTTCTCGGCGAGCGCGCGGAGCCAGGCGCCGCTCCCGTCGGTGCTGGCATCGTCGACGAAGACCACCTCAACGCGGCTCCAGTGGGCGTCCAGCACCGTGGAGAGCTCGTCCCAGAGCACGGGCAAGCTCTCCACCTCGTTGAAGACCGGCAGCACCACCTGCAGCTCGAGCGGATCGAGCGTCACCGGCAGGGCCCCACCATCACGACCGACCGCGTGCCGCGCCCAGCCTGACCCATCACGCACCAGCTGCGGTGCGCGTGCGGACGCAGCTCATGCCACGTGGACGGGCGCAGGAGCAAGTTGCCGCTGGCCGGATAGTCGAGGGTCGCGCGAATGACGTTGACCTTCGCCACCTCTTGCACGGGGTGATCGAGGTAGAAGTCGAACGCGAGATTGGCGTCGGGGAAGCCCAGGATCGGCACGTCCTTCTCGAGCCGCGGCCGCATCGCCTCGGCGAACGCCTCGATGGGCATCTGCTCGTTCATCCGGGCGGGATAGAGCCCGCCCTCGACGAAGAGCACGCAGGCCATGGCGGCGGCGATCCACCCGACCGCCGCGGCCGGCGAGCCGCGGGTCCACAGGGCATGGAGCGCCAGCAGGAGGCCGACGAGCACCAGCAGAACGAGCAGGGGGCCTTCGCGAGACACGTCGAGCATCGAAGTCAGCTGCGTGGCGTTGTGCCCCGCCCGCCGCCCGAGCACCAGGCGGGTGGCCTGCACGAGGGCAAGCGCCGCGAGGATCAGCACGATACCGGTATTGACGCGCATGAGGGCCCGCGTCCTCGCGGTGATCCCGGTGACCGCGGCGGCCACGAGCACAGCGAAGACGGGGTAAACCGGCAGGACATACCGAGCCCGCTGTTGGACGGCCAGCGCGATCAGGACCATCGTGACGGCCGCCCAGGCGACGACCGGACGGTAGGCTACGCGCTCCGGAGCGCGGCGCCACCACGCCACGAGCACCGCGCCCCAGAGCGTCCACGGCAGGAACGAGATCAGCCCCCCGGTGAGCGGGATCGATGACACGCGATCGAAGCGGTTGAGGTACCAGGCGAGCGCGGTTCCGGCGTCGGTGGACTGCCCGCTGTCGTGGCCGGGCGTCAGCAGATACGGAATGGCCCAGGGCAGCATGAGCACCGCGACCACGGCGAATCCGAGGAGGGGCCGCAGCGGTGCGAAACCCGAGCGGCCACGCGCCGCGAGCACGGCAGCGGCGCCGGCCGGCACCACCAGCAAGGCGGGCAGGCCCTTGATCCACATCGCCCCCGCGATGCAGCCGTAGAGCCCGAGCAGATGGGCGCGGCTGGGCGTCTCGTCCCGCACGGCGGCGAGCAGGAAGTACAGCACCCAGGTCAGCCACGCCGTAAGTGCCATGTCGGGCAGCAGCGCGTGGCTGTGGAGGTAGAAGCCCGGGCTCGTGCCGACCAGGGCCACCGCCACGAGCCCGGCCACGGGGCCCGACAGGAGCCGCGCGATCGCGAACGTCCCGGCCAGGGCGACGAGGGCGGCGACCACCGAGGGGATCGCGGCGGTGTGCTGGGACACGTGACCGCTCGGCCAGGACACCAGCGCGACGCTCCAGAAGTAGAGCGGCGGCTTGTTGAGATAGGCCTCGTCGCGGACCTTCACGGGGAGCCGGACGCCGTGGCGGAGGGTCGCGCGCGCGAGCAAGGCCTGGCGCGCCTCGTCCTGGTTCCAGAGCGAACGCTCGCCGAGCGGGATCACGTAGATGACGAGCGCCAGCGCGAGCAGCGCGACGAGCGCGAGGCGAGGCCGCGCGACGAGCCGGGACGCCGCGTCGTGCCGTTCGCGTTCGAGCGCCTGAGCGGACAGCTCCACGGCGCTAGCGGCCCCGCTCGTGCAGCCAGCGGGTGTGCTTCTTGATCACGCGCAGCACGGCGGCCACGACGAGGCTCAGCAAGAGCAGGAGCGGCCACATGTAGTCGGAGCGGGCCCACTCGTCGAGCGGCGTGCCCTCGAAGACTAGGTCCGTGAAGGCGTCGATCACGAAGAAGCTGGCGGTGATGACGAGCAGCCCGTGATACTCGCGGCGGAGCACGGTGCGCCAGGAGAACGGCAGATCGGGCGGCCGCCACAGGGACAGCCGCGGGATGAACGCCGGCGTGTGCTCCACCCACCGCAGGTACTCGGCGCCGAAGCGCTCGGCCAGGAACTCCTCCTCGGCGGCGACGATGCGCTCGAGGTAGAGCCAGCCGGCGAGGGCGACGATGGCGGCCAGCCACCAGACCTTGATGGCCAGGACGAGCCCGAGCGCGATGATCGCGTTCCCCAGGTAGAGCGGATTCCGAACGATCGAGTAGATGCCGGTGGTGTTGAGGCAATCGGCGCGCAAGTGACGCGTGCCGCGTCCGGAGGTGCCCCGGGGCGTGTAGCCGATGGTGTAGCAGCGGATCCCCAGCCCGACGAGCGCCACCGCGAGACACGCCCCCGCCCAGAGCGTCTCGAGGCTCTCTCCCATCATCGCGTTGAGCTGGGCGCTCTCACGGAGCGAGAGCGCGAGCACCGGGAGGAGGAGGAGCGGCAGGAAGCTCCGCCAGCGGAACAGGAAGCGGCCGTTGCCGACCAGCACGTCCTTGATCCTCACAGCACGCCTCCTTCCCCTCGGAGCGGGAGAGGCCACGACTGCCGAGCGAGGAAGCGGTCGATGCCCGCGTGACCCTCGTCGGACGCCACCGCGCGGCCGAAGACACGCGCCTCGAAGGCGAGGCCATCGGCCAGGCCCTTCTCGAGCCCGACCCGCACCGCGTCCAGGATGGCTCGTGCGGGGGCCATTCTGGGCACCGCCTCATGATGGGCGAGGAGCCGCCTGATCTCGGGCGTGTCAGCGACGGGACCGGGCAGACCGCGCGTCTCGAGCGCCGCACCTTCCGCGAGCGGCGACCAGCGCGCCTCCCGCCATTCCCCGAGCGCGATGCGGCGGGCCACACCGAGAGCGTGGGACAGCGCGTCGGCGGGTGCAGCCTCGTCCACCAGCCCCAGGGCCAGCGCGACGTCGACGCCGCGCCGGCGGCCATCCAGCAGCATGACCAGCGCGGCGAGGAGAGCCTCCGCGTCGGGCCGCCCGGCGGCACGCGCCCGCCGGAGGGCGAGGCGCGGCAGCGACTGGGTGCCGCCGAAGCCCGGCAGCACGTGAAGGTTCATCTCCGGCTGTCCCCACTCGGCCCGCGCCGCGCCGACCCGCCAGGCACACGCCATCTGGAGCTCGTTGCCGCCGCCCAGCGCATAGCCGTCGACCGCGGCGATGACGGGCGCGCGAAGCCCTGCGATTCGCTGAAAGAGCCGCTGGACGCGCAGGGTGAACGCCTCCACGTCGGCGGCGCTGCCGAAGGCGCGCAGCGCGCGGATATCAGCGCCCGCCACGAACATGGTGCCGGAGCCCGCCAGCACCGCCGCCCGGAGCCCTGGCTCGCGCTCGAGGGCCTCCACCGCGCGCTCCAGGTCCTCGAGCACCGCGCGGCCGATCGCGTTCGCCGGCGGCGAGTCCACGGTGACGAGGGCGACCAGGCCCGACGAGCCGGGGCGCACGGGATCGAGGCGTACCCTCACGATCTTGCCGTCGAGGTAGCGCGATCCCCAGGATTCATACACCTGGCGGGCGGTGCGCGCACCATCCAGCGCGGCCCCTGCGCCTACCCGCACGGTGAACGTGCCGGTGTGTCGGTTCTCGTGCATGAGCTGATGACACTCGGCGAGCGCGCTCCAGTCACGCACCAGCGGGGCGTGGACGCGGAGGGCCCCCGCGTCGAGGAGCCGCACCACCTGATCGGCCTGATGCGCATTGGACAGATGCGAGCCCAGCACGGCGAACGCGGGGTACAGCACGCGCTTCTCGTGCATCCACACGTTGGGCGCGTAGAACGAGAAGCGGCGCCCCTCGCTGTCCTCGACGTACACGACGCGGCCCGTGAAGGGCCGGGCGAGGAACGTGCTGATGCCGAGGGTGTCCTGCGCGGCGCGCTCGATCACCACGTCCGGGCTCCCTCGGGGATTGTCCGGGGTGGCGAGGAGCCGGCCCACCGCCTGGCCGAAGGGCTTGAGCGTCGCGTCCTGGTAGGCGCGATAGGCGTCCCGGTCGGTATCGTAGTCGGGCATGGCCGCGGGCCAGCGAAGCCCGCTCTCTCGCGCCAGCGCCTCGATGCTCACCACGCCGTGAGGGCCCGCGGCCTTCGCGGCGGCGGCCTGCGCGTCGGTCCGCGCGGCCACGACCACGCGCGCGCCACTGGCCAGGGCCGCCGCGACCGCCTCCGCCGCAACGGAATCGTCGGTCCCGCCGGACTCCGTGCCCCAGTACAGGAGCACCCCCTCGCCCGGCCGGAGGTCGGCCCGCCGCAGCATCTCGGCCGGTGTCGAGCGGCCCGGCTTGCCCAGGAAGGTGAGCGTGTAGCCGCTGGTGGCGCCGTAGAAGACCAGCCGCCCTCCGGGGCCGAGGAGATCGATCATCCGCGCGAAGAGATCCCGGCCCACGGACGAGACGACGACGTCCACGGGCTCGCCGCCCTGCCCGGCCCTCACGCGCTCACGGAAGGGCTCGCCGCGGGCGCGCCATGCGTCCTGGTCGCCCGCCGCCAGGGGCGCCGGCGTGAAGAGGCCGGCCAGCTCCGGCGCCGTGCGGTTCACGAAGGCGTGGCCGCCCGCCGCGAGCACCAAGCGGCCCTTGTCGTCGGTCGAGACGAGCCCGGTGACGCGCGCGCCGCGCAACGCTGCCACCGCCACGGCATAGATACCCGTGCCTCCCGCCGCGCCCTCCACGAAGACCCGCTCGCCCGGCTGCACGCGCGCCACGTCGTAGAGCGCCTTGTACACGGTCTCGAGGTCGAGCATGTACGAGGAGCCCTCGGCACGCGTGAGCCGTTCCGAGTGCGCGAGCCACTGCGGAGCTTGCCCGCGGACGAACTGGGCGAACGACCCATCGGGGGTCTCGTAACCCTGGATCTTGAAGTCCGCGTGCATCGGGTCCTCGCCCGCCCGCGGCGAGAGGAGATTGGACACGCCGGGGTAGAGCACGCGAAGCTCGCCCACGCGCAGGCGGCCCTCGCGCGCCACCTGGCTCCCGAGCGCAGCCAGGAGCGCCACCGCGCCCGAGCCGGCCACGTGCAGGTCGCGGTCGTGGAGGTCGAACACCGAGATGGGCACGCCGCGAGCGGCGAAGATGCCGTTGTAGGTGAGCCCGGCGTGGAGCACGTAGCCCAGCGCCTCGTCGGGCCCGATGGCGGGCACCGGCGCGCGTACCTCGCGCAGCGCGTCCCGCGGCTCGCCGTGCGCGGGGCGGCCCCAGCGATCCTTCACGACCGCCCACACGCGCTGATGCGTGGGGAGCGGGTCGAGACCCGGCCGGAACGGGGCGCCGAGCGGGACCGCGCGCGCACCCGACGCGGCCGGGGGCCACCACGCCGCGTCGACGTCCCTCGAAACTTCCGCCATCACGATCTCCTTGCGATCCGGGTCATCGCTGAGGTCGAATGGGGCATGGCGACTCCAAACAGAGTGTCACCTCATCCGCCAATCGGCAAGGCCGATCCCACGACCCTGGACGACGATCTCCGGCGAATGTTCGCCGGCTGGGGCGAGAAGGCCTACCACGACCATACCCTCTTCCTCACCATGGCCCGCCGGCCAGGTGTGCTCCGCGCCACCATGGGGTTCGTCCGTTACATGTATGGGGAGAGCCTCATCGACCGCCGGCTCACGGAGATGGTGCGGATCCGGACTGCCTGGAACAACCGCTGCCGGCATTGAAGCACGGTGCGGTCCGCATCGGTGATGCGGACGGGGCTCCTGACCGAGGCGACCATCCAGAAGATGCACGACTACGAGGCCTCGGACCTGAGCGAGCGCGAGAAGGCGGC
The DNA here is from genome assembly GCA_035764725.1 of Candidatus Methylomirabilota bacterium. Lineage (NCBI taxonomy): Bacteria > Methylomirabilota (SeqCode) > Candidatus Methylomirabilota bacterium. Next base: position 50,207 of record DASTYT010000052.1, read on the forward strand.
ACTGGCGCTCGCGGACCGGCTGGCCTTCGACCATCGGAACGTCGACGCGCCGCTGCTGGCGCGGCTACGCGCCTCGTTCAGCGAGGAGGAGCTGCTCGACCTCGGCATGTCGATCGGCTTCCTGCTGGGGTGGGGCCGCGTCATCGAGGCCTTCGGCATACTGCCGGAAGCTTGGGTGGAGGGCACGGAGCCCTGGGCGCCGCTTAGCGGGGACTCCCCCGCCGACCAGGCCCGATCCTGAACTCGACGAGGCCGTCGGCGGCCGGCGGCGCCACCGTCAGCGCGAGCCGGCGGTCGTGGACGGCGAGGGCGCCGCGCCACAGCTCGGTCCAGGCCTCGAAGGCCACGGGGTCGAGGCCCTGCACACCCGCCATGAGCCGCCAGCCCCGCTGCCGAACGCGGGCCTCGCCGCCGCCCGTGTCCACCTCCACCTCCTCGCCCTGGGCGCGGGCGAGGGCGGCGAGATAGCCGGCGAACGAGGCGGCATCGCGGCCGCGGATGCCCAGGAGCGCCGCGGTCTCGTCGTGAAGCTGCATGCCGATGAGGCGCGCGGCGTGGCCCAGCAGGCGGCGCGTGTCGTCGGGGCCGAGGAGCTCGAGCGCCACCGGGAGCAGCGTCCGTACGTACTCCATCGCGTAGCGCGCCACGACCTTGTCCAGGCGCTCTGGCGTCCACACCGCGGGATCGAGGCGCGGGGCGTGGGCGGGGTCGGGATGGGGCGCGACCTCGCCGTAGGCGAACCGCACCCGCTCCTCGGGGGCGAGATCGCGCTCATGCTCGAGGTAGTAGCCCTCGAGGCCGGGGAAGCCGTCCACCGTCTGGCCGGTGCACACGAAGCCCAGCCGCGGGTTGCCGAGGCTGACGCCGTTGTGCCCGTGCCAGCCGTGGAGCATGGCGGCATTGACGCGCGATGGGACCGCACAGATGGCGGCGCCGCTCCAGATCCACCGCGGCGGCGGGTAGCGCACCCACGCCTTTCGATCGGACTCGTAGATGTACTCGGTCTTGACGCCGCCGATCCGGTTGGAGAGATCGTGATACTGGGCGCAGGCCACCGCGTGCGGGAGCCGGTCGAGCCCGAGCTTGGCGAGGCCGGGCAGGAACTTCTCGAGATGCTGCCGGCGGAAGTGGCGGAAGACGAGCTCGGCCGCGAGGTCCTCGCCCCGCCGCGTGATCAGGGTGAGGACCGCGCCGGTCATGAACCCCTGGTAGAGCCCCGAGACGGCGCGATTGGCGGCAGAGGCCGCGGGGTCACTCATGGCGCGGGCGGGTCGGCACGCAGGGCTTCGGCGCGCACCGGCAGCCGCGTCACCGCCACCCCGAGCGGCCGCACGGCGTCCGCCACCGCGTTGGCGATGGCGGCGGGCGCGCCGATGGTACCCCCCTCGCCCATGCCCTTGTAGCCGCCGGGCGTCAGCGGCGAGGGCGTCTCGAGATGCCCGAGCCTGAACGACGGCAGATCGGCGGCGGCGGGGACGGCATAGTCCATCAAGGTCCCGGTGAGGAGCTGGCCATCGCCGTCATAGACCAGGCGCTCGCTGAGAGCCTCGCCGATGCCCTGTGCGAGCGCGCCGTGGACCTGCCCCTCGACGATCATCGGATTGATCATCGGGCCGCAGTCCTCGACCACGGTGTAGTCGCGGATCGCGACACGCCCGGTGTCCGCGTCCACCTCGACGGTGGCCACGTGTACCGCGCCCGAGAAGGTCGGGCCGGGCAGATCGTAGGATTCACTCTCGGCGACGGGCCCAGCGCCCCGCACGAGATCGCCGATGGAGATGCCGCGCCCGGGCACGCCGCGCACGCGTACGGATCCCTCCACCAGCTCCAGGTCGGCGGCGCTGGCCTCGAGCCGGACGGCGCCGAGCGCGAGCAAGCGGTCGCGCACACGACGGGCGGCGCCGTCGGCGGCGCCGCTGGTTGCCACGGCCCCGCGGCTCGCGAACGTGCCACTCCCGTCGGGCGCGCGCGAGGTGTCGGGCTGGCGCACCGTCACGCGCTCGAGCGCAACGCCCATTCGGTCGGCGATGACCTGCGCGACCGTGGTCGCGTGGCCCTGGCCCTGTGAGGGGAACGAGAGCTCGCAGCAGACCCCGCCCTCGACGTCGACGGTCACCGTCGCCGCCTCGTGGCCGCTCACCTCGACCATCCCGCGGCCGCGGTACACCGTGGGGCCGATGCCCGTGTACTCCGTGTAGCACGCGAGACCGATCCCGATCAGCCGTCCCCTCCCGCGCGCCGCTGCCTGCTCGGCGCGCAGGCGGTCATAGCCGGCGAGCGCGATCGCGTCCGCCAGCGCGCGCGGAAAGTCGCCGCTGTCGTACACGAAGCCGGAGGCGGCGGTGAAGGGATAGGCTTCCGCCGGGATCAGATTGCGCCGCCGGATCTCCGCGGGATCGAGGCCCATCCGGGCGGCGAGGAGATCGAGGAGCCGCTCCATGATGAAGGCCCCGAAGGTCATGCCCACGCCGCGGTAGGCGGCGAGCGGCGGCTTGTTGGTGGCCACCGCGGAGGCCTGCCACGCATAGGCGGGCGTGCGATAGGGACCCGGCAGGATGCTCGCCGTGCCCAGGGGCTCGAGCGCCTGGGTGAGGGGGAACACGTGATATGCACCGGCGTCGGACGTGACCCGCGCGCGGAGCGCGAGGAGCACGCCGCGCGCGTCCGCCGCTGCCTCGACCTCGGCGCGCCCCTCGCGGGCGTGCGTGGCGGCGGCCAGGTTCTCGCGCCGCGTCTCGATCCACTTCACCGGCCGCCCCGTCGCGCGCGCCAGCACCGCCACCGCCAGCTCCTCGGGCAGCACGCACATCTTCTGGCCGAAGCCGCCGCCGGTATCGGGCACGATGACGCGGACGGCGTCGGGCGAGAGACCCAGGGCGCGCGCCATACCGGCGCGCACCATGTGGGGCACCTGCGTGTTGATCCAGAGGACGAGGCGCTCGCCCTCCCAGGTCGCGACGATCCCGCGCGGCTCGAGGGGCGAGGCAGACACCCGATCGTGATGGAAGGTCTCGGCGAGGTGCACCGCCGCGCGCGCGAAGCCGCCGTCGACGTCGCCGCGCGAGAACGCCCGCTCGAAGAGGAGGTTGCCCGGCAGGGCGTCGTGGACGCGCGGCGCGCCGGGGGCGCGGGCGGAGGCCAGATCGGCGAGCACGGGCAGCGGCGCGTAGTCCGCCTCGATGCATTCGGCGCCGTCGACGGCGGCATACGGATCTTCCGCCGCCACCACCGCCACCGCCTCTCCGGCGAACCGCGCGCGCTCGGGCGCGAGCGCAGACCAGGCGGTCGGAAAGAAGCCCCCGCCCTCGAGCCGCGGCGCGATCGGCGCCACGCGACCGGCGAGGTCGCGGCCGCTCAGCACGGCGGCCACCCCCGGCCGCGCGCGAGCGGCCGCCGACTCAACGACGAGCACTCGCGCGTGCGCGTATGGGCTCCGCACGAAGACGGCGTGCAGGCAGCCCGCGGGGCGGAGGTCGTCGAGATACGATCCGCGCCCCGACACGAGGCGCGGATCCTCCCGCCGCGCGACGGCGGCGCCGGTGTAACGGACGGTGGCGGAGCTCAGCGCTTCGCCACGCGCGGCAGCACCTCGCCGGCGAGCAGCTCGAGCTGCTCCGTGCCCCAGTTGAGGGGATTCAGGACGATGGACTCGCACCCGCCCAGCGTCTCGACCTTCTTCCGGATCTTCTCGGCCACCTCCTCGGCCTCGCCGAGCAGGTAGAACTCCTTCCAGTACGGAAGGTCCATGCCCGAGTAGACCTTGAAATGGGGAATGGCGGACTCGGGGCGCTCCCCGTTCTTCAGCACCCAGACGAAGTTCGAGTAGACACGCGTCATGTCACCCGGCTTGCGGCCGTACTCGGCCATGAAGCGCTGAATCTTGTCCCAGTCCCCTTTGACCATGTCCGCGGTGGAGGACGAGTGCGGCACCCAGGTCTTCGCGTACTTCGCGATGCGCCGCAGCACCGGATCGATGTTGGCGACGGTCTGCGCGTAGATCTTCTCCGAGGGCTGGGTGCCGCCGCCGATCCAGATGGGGGGATGCGGCTTCTGCAGGGGCTTGGGGTCGATCGTGAGGTTCTCGAACGCGTAGTAGCGGCCGTTGTAGGTGACGCGGTCGCCTGCCCAGAGGGCGGTCACCGCCTCCAGCATCTCGTCCATGCGCCGCCCGCGCTCCTTGTGCGGCACGCCCATCAGCGCGAACTCCTCCTCGTGCCAGCCGACGCCGACGCCCAGGATGGAGCGCCCGCCCGAGAGCAAATCGAGCGTCGCCCACTCCTTGGCGAAGTAGGCCGGGCTACGCAGCGGCAGCACCAGCACCATGGTCCCGAGCTTGATCGTGCGCGTGACGCCGGCGAGCGCGGAGAGCAGCGCCACCGGCTCGAGCCAGGTGCAGGCGTACGCGGGCGGCGTGAGCAGCAGGTGGTCGATGGACACCGCGCAGTCGAAGCCGAGGTCCTCGGCGCGGCGGAGATAGGCACCCATCTCGGCGAGCGTGGCCGTCTTCGCGCCCAGCGCGAAGCTCGGGATGCGGAGGCCGAAGTTCATCGCAGCCCATCCTCCTTCTTGGCCTCGGCTACGGTGAGCCCGCCCACCCGCGCGTGCGGGCGGCCGCCGTCGGTCACGACGAGCGCGACGAGGATCTCGTTGGCGCGGGGCGCGTCGACCAGGCGTACCTCCATGGCGTCGAAATGGGTGCGGACGAACGCCGCGTCCTTGAAGTGCAGCGGCACGTCGATGGGCGTCCCCGGGCCGCCGAGCTTCTTCGACGAGGGAATGATGGCCTTCCCGCCGTCGACGACGGCGCGGAACGGGGTGCCCAGCGTGGGGTGCAGGATGGCGGCGGCGTGCTCGTACTCGCCATCAACGCCCACCACCGCCGCCTTGCCGTACGAGTGCACGGGCGCGCCCAGCGCGGTCACGGCCCGGCGGCCCAGCAGGTCGCCCAGCTCCTCGCCCGTCTTCACCAGGGGCGTGAGGTCCTCGACGTAGCGACCTGCGAACGGATTCTCGATCACCGCCACCGCCGCCACCTTCCGAAGCGGCTTCGCGGCGGCCCGGCCACCGTCTTCGAGTATTTCCTCGATCACCGTCAGGAACTTGCGAATTTTCATAGCCTTTCCCCTCTCAATGTCCGCCTCCGGCTGGTCCGTGTCCCTTCACCACCTCGGCGGCGCGCGCGGCCGGCGGCGTGTTGCGGCTGCGCCCGATCCGGATCTGTCCGTCGATCAATACCATGGAGATGCCGAAGAGGTCGCCGGCCCGCAGCGCCTCGAGCGCGGTGCGGCCAACCGAGCCAACCGGCGCATCCACGATGCAGCAGTCCGCCTCGCGGCCGGGGGCGATCGTTCCGACAGGGAGCCGGTACACCCGCGCGGTGTTTCCCGTGGCCATGGCGATGGCGGTCTCCGGGGCGACGCCGCCCAGGGAGACGAGGTGGGCGAGCACGCGCAGGATGCCGAGCGGCACCACGCCGGTGCCCGAGGGCGCGTCGTTGCCGAGGATCACCCGGCCGAGGGCCCGCGCGTCGGTGGCGCGCGCGAGGGTGTGCAGGGCGGTCTTGCCGTTGCCGCAGTGGACGATCTCGAGCGCCATGCTGGTGGCCATCAGTGAGTCGATCTCGCGCTCGCTCATCGACGTGGTCCCGCCATTGATGTGGCCGACGACGTGAGGATCGGCTTCGAGCACCACCTCGGCGCTGATGGGGTTGGAGCCGGCGATGGAGGGCCCGCCGGTGTGAATGGTGACGGTCATCCCGTGCTGCTTGGCCCAGCGCACCATGGGCGCCGCGTCCTTGCCCGTCTTGACCGAGCCGAGCCCAATCTCGCCCACGAGCTTCACGCCGGCCTTGGCCATCTCGGCGAAGTCCGCCTCGACCATGCCGAGCTCCAGGATGGGCGCCCCACCGTGCACTTTCACCCCGGCGGGGCGCAGGTTGGCGTAGGCCTTGGCGGCCACGATGGCGAGCGCCTTCAAGCCGACGATGTCCTTGGGCCTCCCGGGCAGATGCACCTCCCCGGCGGAGATCATGGTCGTGAGCCCGCCGTTGAGCCCCGACTCGATGAAGTCCATCGTGCGCTGCCGGGGCGTGAAGTCGCCGAACACCGGATGGCAGTGCGAGTCGATGAGACCGGGGATGAGCGTCGATCCATGGGCATCGATCACCGTGTCGGCGTCACCGTCGAGTGCGCGCCCGATCGCGACGAACTTGCCGTCCTCGATCACGACCGAGTCGCCGTCGAGGAGCGGCCGCTCGATGTCGCCCGACACGATCTGCCCGATGCCCTTGATGAGGGTGCGCATGACGGATGCTCCTAGACCGACAGGTAGGCGCGGCGCGCGGCCTCGTCGGCCATGAGGCGCGCCATGGGACCTTCCCAGCGAATCTGCCCCTTCTCGATCACGTACGCGCGGTCGGCGAGCCGGGCGGCGAACCGGAGGTTCTGCTCGGAGAGCAGGATGGTGAGACCCTCGCGCTTGAGCGCGGCGATCTGTTCGCTCAGCGTCCGCACGACCACCGGTGCCAGGCCCTCCGACGGCTCGTCGAGCAGGACGATGCGCGGGTTGCCCATGAGGGTGCGGGCGACCGTGAGCATCTGCTGCTCGCCGCCCGACAGGCTGCCCGCGCGGCGCCAAGCCAGCTCGGCGAGCTTGGGGAACAGCGTGGTCACGCGCCCGACCGTCCACACGCCGCCGCCCTTCGCGCCCACGCGCAGGTTCTCCTCCACGGTGAGCTCGGTGAAGATGCGCCGGTCCTCGGGCACCCAGCCGACGCCCAGCCGGCTGATCTCGTGCGTGGGGCGGCCGCGCAAGGCCAGGTCATTCAACCGGATCTCGCCACCCGTGACGTCGATGAGACCCATGATGGCCTTGAGGGTGCTCGACTTCCCCGCCCCGTTGCGACCGAGCAGGGACACCACCTCACCGGCCCCGGCGGTCAAGGTGACGCCGTGGAGCACCCGCGAGGGGCCGTACGCGGCGTGCACCTGGGTGAGCTCCAGCACTACGTCTTGTCCTTGTCCGCGTAGCTCACGGCGAGTCCAGCCGCCGCGTCGCTCTGGATCCCATAGGGCGGGATGGGATAGCGGAGGCCGTTCTTCGACAGCGCCGCCAGCCCCTCGATCACCTTGGGCAGGAAGCGCGGCGGGATGGCCATGAGCAGCTCGTCGTCGGCCACGCCGCCGTAACGCCGCTCGGCGTAGCACGGGATCGTCAGCGCGGGCTCGCCGGTCTTGAGCGCCTTGCCCCACGAGTCGGCGCACGCCGACTCGCCCACCGACGTGAACGACATCTTCTTGTAGCCCGTCCACTGGAGCCCGTTGATGAAGAAGATCATCTGCCCCGGCGTTCCGTAGATCAGGCAGATGTCCGGCGGATTGAGCCGTCCCGAGGTGAGCGGCGCCACCGCCATCGCGCGGTAGCGGCCGTAGGGCACGCAGTCCATGGCCTGCTGGTGCAGGCTCGCGTCGTCTTGCGTTTTGAACCACACGCCCGCCATGCGCCTGCCCGACAGCCACTCGTCGTCCTGGGGCGAGAGCCCGATCACCGCGCCGCACTGCGCGCCGACCAGGTCGGCCATCGTGATCCCCACCGTGAAGCCGAGCTGCCGCGCCTGGGCCACGATCTGATCGGTGGTGTGCTTCACGCGCGGCCGGCGGATCTTCGGGATCGCCTCCATCTCGTCGACGGTCTCGAAGAGCTTCATCCCGATGGGGATGGAGCGGAGGCGTAGGTGCTGGTTCAGCCCGCCCACGATGGCGTCCCAGTCGTAGCTCGTCGTCGTCTCGCTCATGTCGATCTCCTTTCTATCCGCTCAGCTTTCGCCGAGATACACGCGCTGCACGTCCCGGTCGGCGCGGACTTCCGCGGGCTTGCCCTCCGCGATCAACCGCCCCTGGTGCAGGACCATGATGCGGTCGGCCACCGCGAACACGACGTCCATGTCGTGCTCCGTGAAGAGTACGGTGAGACCGCGCTTTCGCGCCAGCCGCTCGACGAGGGCCATGAGGGCGCCCCGCTCGGCGGGCGCCATGCCCGCGGTGGGCTCGTCGAGGAGCAGCAGCTCGGGGTCGTTCGCCAGGGCCACCGCCAGCTCGAGCCGCTTGAGATCACCGTAGGCCAGCACGGCGGCCGGCCGCGCGGCCTGCTCCTCGAGCCCCACCTGGGCGAGCCGCGCGCGCGCCTGGTCCACCTCGAGGCGCGCGGCCGAGGCCAAGAGCGCGTAGGTGCGCCGGCGATGGGAGAGCCGCGCGACCTGGACGTTTTCGAGCGCGGTCAGGGAGCTGAAGGCGGCGGTGATCTGGAACGTGCGGCTGACGCCCCGGCGCCAGACCTCGTAGGGCGCCAGCCCCGAGAGGCGCTGCCCCTTGAACCGCACCTCGCCGCCATCGGGGACGAGCTGACCAGCCAGCATGTTGAAGCACGTCGTCTTCCCTGCCCCGTTCGGCCCGATGAGCGCGCGTATCTCGCCCCGGGGCAGCGCCAGGTTGACGCCGTCCACCGCGATGACGCCCCCGAAGCGCTTGGTGAGGCCGAGGGTCTCCAACACGGGTTGAGTGGATTGGAGGGTCATGTGGTCGACACGTGGCGGGAATCCGCGTTCGAAGCGGTGGGGGGGTCTGGGGGAGGAGCGACGCTCGCTCCCCCCCAGCCCAAAAACCTGAAATCGAGGATACCCACCAATCCGCGAGGAAATATCAGGACGAGGGCGATCAGGATCAGGCCGAGCACGGCTTGCCAGTACTCGGTGTAGCGCGTGATGACGGTGTCGAGCAGCTTGTAGACCACGGCGCCGAGCGGCGGTCCCACCGGGGAGCCGACGCCGCCGAGCAGCACCATGACCAGCGGCTGCACCGACATGGGCGCGTCCACGTAGTTCGGGAACACGCTGCCCTTGAGGTACACGAAGATCGCGCCGCCCAGCCCGGCCACCAGCGCGGCCACCACGAACGCCACGTGCTGGTGCGCGCGAATGTTGAGCCCCACCGCCTCCGCGCGCCGCGGATGGTCGCGCGCCGCGCGCAGGGCGAGCCCGAACGGCGACCCGGCCAGGCGCAGGAGCAGGGCCAGCGCGAGGGCGGTGGCGACGAGCGCCACGAAGTAGTAGCGCAGCGGCGAGGCGAGCCAGGGCGACGGCCACACACTGAGGAGCCCGTTGTCGCCGCCGGTGACCTCGTCCCACTGATGCACGATCGCGTAGACGATCTGAGCGAAGGCCAGCGTGAGCATGGCGAAGTAGATGCTCGTCAGCCGCACGCAGAAGTAGCCGAACACCACGCCACCTAGCGCAGCGAGCAGCGGCGCGCCGAGGAACGCCAGGGGCATGGGGAGCCCCGCCTGTTTCATGAGGATGGCGGCGCCGTAGGCGCCGAGGCCGAAGTAGGCGGCGTGGCCGAACGACACGAGCCCACCCCCGCCCATCAGCAAATACAGGCTCGAGGCAAAGAGCGTGAAGGCGAGCATCTCGACGAGCAGCCACACGTGAAAGGTCGGCAGGAACGGCGGGACGGCGATCAGCAGCAGCGCGCCCGCGGCCAGCCACCCGCGGTGCAGGCGTGGGCGGCGCGGCGCGGCGTCACCGGCTGCGCCTGCCGGCCGCAGCGCCGCCTCCGGCCGGCCGAGCAGGCCCCATGGACGCACGATCAGCACCACCGCCATCACCACGAAGATCAGCACGATGGAGACGCGCGGCAGCAGCAGGATTCCGTAGGCGCCCAGGACGCCGATCAAGATCGAGGCGAGGAGAGCGCCCCACACCGATCCCATGCCCCCGATCACCACCACCACGAACGCCTCCACGATGACGGTGGTGTCCATCACCGTCGTAATCGCCACGCGCGGCACCTGGAGGGCGCCGGCGAGCCCGGCGAGGAAGCTCCCGAGGACGAAGACGCCCGTGAAGAGCCGCGACTGGTCGACGCCGAGGGCAGCCACCATCTCGCGGTCCTGGGTCGCGGCGCGGATCAGGATGCCCATGCGCGTGCGGTAGAAGAGGGCCCAGAGCCCCAGCGCCACCAGCGGACCGAACACGATCATGGCGAGGTCGTAGGTGGGGAACAGCTGGCCGGCCAGGCGTACCGACCCCGCGAGCCCCGGTGCGCTGGGCCCGGTCTTGTTGTCGGCGCCCCAGAGGTATTTCACCCCGTCGGCGACCACCAGCACGAGGGCGAACGTGAGGAGGAGCTGATAGAGCTCAGGCGCCCGGTACACCCGGCGGAGGAGACCGATCTCCACTAGGCCGCCGAAGACGGCCACGAGCAGCGCGGCGAGCAGGGCCGCGACGTAGAACGACGCGCCGCCCAGCGGGAGCGCGTGCACGAGGGTGAATGTGAGGTACGCCGCGAGCATGTAGAAGGAGCCGTGGGCGAAGTTGACGACGCGGGTGACGCCGAAGATGAGCGTCAGGCCGGACGCGACGAGGAACAGGAACATGGCGTTGGCCAGCCCGCTGAGGAGCTGGATGAAGAGGAAGGACATGCGACGCTCCCCTCAGCCCACCCTCGTCCCCGGTTGGGAGAGGGTGAAACGAGGCGAGGCGACTACTGACCCGAGCGTAGCTTCTTGACCTCGTCGTCCGACGGCAGCACCTTGTCGCCGGGGATGTACTCGTGGCCCACCATCACGCCCACGCCGCGCTTGGGGTCGATCTTGGTCGTGCCGACCCAGGCGCCCATGGTGGACTGCCCGTCGGAGGCGCGGAACGTGATGGGCCCCACCGGCGTCTCGACCTTGAGGCCCTTGAAGGTGGTCACGAGCTTGTCGGTGTCGGTGCCGCCCGCTTTGCGAATCGCCTCGAAGATCGAGAGGTAGGTCACGTAGCCGACCAGGGCGCCCAGCGTGGGCGCCTTCTCGGGGGCGCGCTTCTGGTAGCGCGCGACGAAGTCCTTGTGCGCGGGCGCCGCGATGTCGTACCAGGGATAACCGGTGACGAGCATCCCCTCGGGCGCCTCGGTGCCGAGCGGATCGATGTATTCGGGCTCGCCGAGGAGGATCCCCACCACGTACATTTTCTGGAACAGCCCCCGCTTCTGGGCTTCGCGCACGAACGCCAGCCAGTCCGAGCCGAACAGCGAGACGTAGAGCGCATCCGGATTCTGGTTGAGGATGGCGGTGACCATCGGTCCGGGCTCGATCTTTCCGAGGGTCGGCCAGTGCTCGCCGACGATCTGGACGTCAGGCTTGAGCTCCTTCAGCCGGTCGCGGAAGGTCTCCCACGCGCGCTTGCCGTACTCGTAGTTGGGCCCGATGGTGGCCCACTTCACGTACTTCATCCGGCCCGCCTTGTCGGCGAGCATCCGGCCCTGCTCATAGGTGTTGGGTCGCACCCGCACCACGTGGTCGTGCCCCTTGGCCCAGGTGAGGGCTTCGGTGAGCGCCTCCGCCACCACGAACATGGTCTTGTTCTGCTTGGCCCAGTCGGACACCGCGAGCCCGACGTTGGAGAGGAATGTGCCCGCGATGAGCGCGACCTTCTCGGAGGCCACGAGCTCCTGCGCGTGCTTCACCGCCTCCGCGGGCTGGCCTTTGTCGTCCCGGAACAGTACTTCGACCTTTCGCCCGTTGATCCCGCCCTTGGCGCTGATCTCCTCGACCGCCATCTCCACCCCGATCTTGTAGGGGCCCGTGAACGGCGCGCCGATGCCGCTGAACGAGTTGATGTCGCCGATGCGAATGGGCGCTTGGGCGTGGGCGGGAGCAACGAGGGCGCCGAGGACGAGCGGCACCACGGTCAGCCATGCCAGGAAGCGGGAGATCATGCGTGAACCTCCTCCTCGTGAGGGGGGCGTGGGAATCGAGCATCTGAGTAGCGCATCCCGAGGGAGCCTGTCAAGACGACCGCGCCCGCCGGGCGGCGCGGCGGACGACTACCGTGCGACGCGGGCAGCCGAGGCGGCGGCGATGAGCGAGACGCCGGGCTCGATCCGCGCGTTGGTCAGATCCACGGTGACCCGGAGCGCGCGGAGCCCTGTCACGCCCTGAAGCTCGTCCAGCTCGAGGTATTCCACCTCGGGGGTCAGGAAGCGGAGGGACTGAAGGTAGGCGATGTACTCCTTGTACTCGGCGGCCTCGGAGGGCTGCGAGTACACCAGCGCGATCTTGCCCGGCTGGGTGAGCCGCTCCGTCGTCCCGCGCACCACCGCCTTGTCGATCCGCTTCTTCATGATCTCGTAGCGGACGTTGTAGGCGCCGTCGACATCGAAGCGCTTCTCGTCGAACCGGAAGCGGATGGCCAGGGGGGCGTGCTGGATCAGGATCAGATTGGTGATGTCCAGCGGCTGCGGTAGGCGCGGCTTGAGCGCTTCGACCTGCGCGGCGATGCCACACGCCACCATGAGCTGCCAGAGCCGCAGGTTGCGGAGGTGGAGCGGGGTGAAGCCGTCCGTCTCGAGCAGGGAGGCGCCCGCGTAGATGCTGTAGTCCACGCCGTCGGTGCGCTGCATCTCGAAGAAGTGGCGGCACGCCGCCTGGGCGGCATCCTCCTCGGCGTCCAGGAACGAGAGGATCGCGTCGTTGATGAGGGTCACGCTCGTCTCGAAATCCCGCCGCCGGGATGCCACCGCGCCCTGCTGGGGATCGAGGGCGGCTCGGTAGGCCTCGATGCGCGCCCGGACCTCGGGCCCGTAGGTCTCGAGGTGATCGAACAGCGTCTCCACCTCGGCCCGCAGGAAGGCGATGAGCGTCGCCTCGTCGCCGGCGCGGAGGTTCAACTCCACCGCCTCGGCATGACGCTCCACCCGGTGCCGCAGATGATCGAGGATGTGCATGGGCCGGGCGCGGTGCGCGGCCTCCAGTACGTCCCGGGCGAGGCCGAGCTGGGCAGAGAGGTCGGACTGGATGGCCCACGCGCGATGCGTGGAGGAGCCCCGGATGTCCGCGAGCGCGTAGAGTGGATACACGTCGCGGAAGACGATGGTCTCCATCTCGGTGGGCCGGCCGTCGTCTTCGGCCTCGGCCTTCTCGAAGCTCGCGAGCGCGGCCTGGCGGAAGCGCCACTCCACGGTGGGGTGGATGGCCGTGCACTTCTCCTTGATGAGGGCCTGGACGCGGCTCTCCAGCTCATCCATGCTGCGCTTCACCGCCACCGCGAAGAGGGGCAGCACCTGGAGCAGCGACGGAGTATGGGTCACGTTGAGCGCACCGGGCTCGGTGGAGATCAGCTCGAAGCTCCCGATGAGGGCGTCCTCGTAGAAGAGGGGCGCCGCCACCAGGCTGCGATAGCCGGCGGCAAGCAGCTCGTCCTCCACGCGGGTGCGATTGGGATGCGTCTGGAGGTCCTCGACGATGAGGGGCCGCCGCTCGAGCGCGGCGCGCTCGTAGACGGAGCCCGCGAAATCGGAGAGGCGAAGGTGCGTCGAGTCCGCGAAGATGCACGAGTTCTCGAACTGGGACCCATGGTTGAGCGCGAGCACCCGGTCGCCGTCGATGGCGGCCAGCCCGAGCTCCACCTCCGGGCGGCGCAGCAGCACGCGCAGCTTGTCGCGCAGGCCCAGGAAGCGGCCGGTCGAGACGATCGACTCCTTCTCGATGAGGTCGCGCTCGATCGCGGAGATCACCTCCGGACCGGTGACCTCCACCGCCTGGAACACCCCGAAGCCGCGGATGACGAAGCGGTCGCCGGGGAGCAGCTCGGTGAACGCCTTGGGATCCGCCACGTGCGCGCGGATCCGACGCACCGCCTCGTCCGACAGGGGCGGCACCTCGCCAATCACGTCCACCTCGAGGAATCGCCGGCTGGCGATCAGCTTGAAATAGCGGTCGAGCTTGGTGTCGGGGTCGTTGACGATGACGACCCACGGGTACTCGACGCCGAGATCGATGCCATACACCCGCTCGAGGATCAGCGAGTAGGCGGACACGATCCGGACATTTAGGATCAGCGACACGTCCACGTCCATCCGGAACTGCAGCGCGCCGTCGGCATCGGTGAGCAGGCGCCCGAACCCCGGCGTGGAGAAGAAGCTTCGGAGCGCGAACGGGTACGTGGCGGCCCCGAGGTTGTCCTCCTGGAACGTGGGCGAGAACACCGCCAGCATCAGTGCGGAGAGAAGCTCAGGATGCTCCCGCAGGGCCTCGGGGTCGGCCACGCGTCCCGAGAAGCCGGGGTTCTGCCGCACCTTCTCCAGGAGCGCGCGGGTCGCGGTCGCGAAGGGCTTGTCCCCCTGGGCCAGCTCGCGCTCCCAGTACTTGATCAGGGGCTCGAGACTGAACTCGGTCCGGACAGGCATACCCCAGAGCGCAGAGACTGCGGGCGGCTTGGGACCCGGGCGCACAGCCACGTCACTCATGGGGTGTCCAGTGTAGCACCCTGGCCCTCATGCTACGATGGGGCGCCATGCCCGCCACATCCGTAAGTGCCCGAGAGTACAAGCACTCGTGAGGGTCCTGGGGGTCATTCCCGCGCGCCTCGCCTCGACTCGCCTGCCCCGAAAAGTCCTGCGTGACCTCGTGGGCCTCCCGCTCGTCGTCCACGTGTACCGGGCGGCGCGCCGGTCTCCCCACCTCGACGATCTGCTGGTGGCGACCGACTCGGAGGAGGTCATGGCCGCCTGTCGAGCCCACGGGGCGCCCTCCCTGATGACATCGCCCGACCATCCCACCGGCACGGACCGCCTCTGGGAAGTGTCCCGCGGGCATGCGGCCGACGTCTACGTGAACATCCAGGGAGACGAGCCGCTCGTCACGACCGGCCACATCGAGCGCCTGGTCCGCCCGTTACTCGACGATCGGGCCGTCGAGGTGACCACGCTCAAGATCCTCGCGAAGCCGGAGGAGGTCCCCACGCGCACCGCCAACAAGGTCGTCACCAACACTCACGGCGACGCGCTCTACTTTTCCCGCCTCGCCATTCCCTGCGACCGCGACGGCCGCGGCGACGTCGTGTACTGGAAACATATAGGCATGTACGCCTATCGCCGCGCCGTGCTCGAGCGGTTCCACGCCCTGCCCCCCTCGCCGCTCGAGCGCGCCGAGCAGCTCGAGCAGCTGCGCCTGCTCGAGCACGGTATCTCGATCCGGGTCGTCGAGACCGACGAGCCCACGGTGGGTGTGGACACCGAGGACGACTTGCGCGCTGTCGAGGCCATCCTCGCGCGCCGCGCCTCCGCTCCCGCCTCCTGAGCGCGCGCCCCGAGCATCCGTGACCAATCCCTGGGCCATCCTGGTCCTCATCATGGTCGCGCAGACCATGGCCAACGTCGGGCCGCTGGGGATCCCCGCCATCGCGCCGCTGATCCGCGACAGCCTGGGACTCTCCACCGTACAGGCGGGGTCGTTCCTGTCGGCGTACTACATCGGTCCCTCGTTGATGTCGCTCCCCGCCGGGCGCATGGCCGACGTCTGGGGCGCGGCCCGCACCATGGTGCTGGGGCAGCTCGTGATCGCGGTGGGCCTCTTCGCGGTGGCGGGGTCGTGGTCCTTCGCGCTCCTGAGCGTGCTGATGGTGCTGGCGGGCATGGGCTACGGGATGCTGAACCCGACCACCGCGAAGGCCGTGCTGATCTGGTTCCCCCGCAAGCATCGCGCGACGGTGGTGGGCCTCAAGCAGGTCGGGCTGCCCTTCGGCGGCGCCATGGGCGCCCTCGTCATGCCGCCGCTGGCCCTCTGGATCGGCTGGCGCGGGGCCGTGGCCCTCTCCGCATCGGTCATCGCGGGCCTGGGTCTGCTCACGTGGCTGCTCTACCGGGATCCGCCGGGGGTGGAGGCAGCCGCAGATCGCGCCGCCGCCGGCGGCAGCCTGGCCGCCGTCCTCCGCAATCGGGAGCTCTGGCTGGTCTCGATCGCCACGCTGGGATTCGCGGGCATGCAGACGGTGTGGATGGCCTATCTCGTCCTCTACCTGCGCGACGTGGTGGGCATGCCCCTGGTGACGGCCGCGCGCTTTCTCGTGCTCGCCCAGCTGGCGGGCGCGACGGGGCGCGTGGCGTTCGGCGTGCTCTCCGACCGCTACTTCGGGGGCCGGCGCCGCATCGTGCTCGTGCTGGCTGGAGTCGGCTCGACCGCGTGCTCCTTGCTCATCGCAGGGACCGGGCCCGGCACCAGCCCCTGGTTCTTCGCGGCCCTCGCGCTCGTGTTCGGCTTCGTGGGCATCGGATGGAACGGGGTGCAGTACACCCTGATGGCGGAGCTCGTGGATCGGCGCTCGGTCGGCACCGCGGTGGGGCTGGGGCTGGCGGTGTCGTCCTTCGGGGTCACCATCTGCCCGCCCCTGTTCGGCGTCCTCGTCGAGCGCGCGGGCGGCTGGACCGTGCCGTGGATCGTTCTCGCGGCCGCGATGGCGGCGGCCCTCTGCCTCCTCATCCCCGTGCGCGAGGGACGCATGGACTGGGGCGCACCGGGGGGCAAAAGTCATTGACAGAATGGCGCTTTCGGGCCAAAATTTCCCCCGCTTGACGCCGATGATCCCGTCAATCCCGAACCTCGCTGGACACGGTCACCCCGTCGTCTCCCACTTTCGAGGAGGATCCCGTTGATGGACACGAGCAAGGACGCTTCCGTGACGCCGGGCATGAATCGCCGGCGCTTCCTTCAGACGGCCGGTGGCACGGCGGTCGTGGCCGGCGGGATCGAGGGGATCCTCGCCGCGCGCCGCGCGCCCGCATTCGCCCAAGGCTCCAAGCTGCACTGGGTGCGGTGGGTGGACTTCATCCCCGAGTCCGACGTCGAGCTGAAGCGGCAGATGCCCGAGGCCTCCAAGGCGCTCGGCGCCGAGGTCACCTTCGAGACCATCAACGCCAACGATCTCCAGCCGCGCATCACCGCGGCCATCCAGTCGGGGTCGGGCGCGGACATCTTCAACTTCCAGTACAACTGGGCGCACCTCTACCAGAATGCCGTCGTCGACGTCTCGGACGTGGCGAACGCGCTCGGCAAGGCGGAGGGCGGTCTCTATGACGTGTGGGCGCCGTCCTGCCAGGTGGGCGGCAAGTGGCTCAGCGTGCCGCACTCGATCGTCGGCAACGCCGTGGCCTACCGGAAGTCCTGGCTGAAGGAAGCCGGCGCCACCCAGTATCCCAAGACGTGGGACGAGGCCCGCAAGCTCTTCGCCGGGCTCAAGAAGAAGGGCAAGCCCTACGGCCAGACCCTCGGCCACACGTTCGGCGACGCCCCGGTCTTCACCTACACGATGACGTGGGCCTTCGGCGGCGCCGAGACGGACGGCTCCGGCAAGAAGGTGGTGCTGAACTCCAAGGGCACCATCGAGGCGGTGAAGTTCATGCAGGCGTTCTGGAAGGAGTGCTGCGACGAGGGCGGGCTTGCGTGGGACGACACGAACAACAACCGCGCCTTCCACGCCGGCGAGATCTCGGCGACCCTCAACGGCGCCTCCATCTACATCGTGGCCAAGCGGCAGAAGGAGAAGATCAAGGACGACAAGGGCGAGCCCCTCTTCCAGGACATCGACCACGCGCCGCTC
The DNA here is from genome assembly GCA_035764725.1 of Candidatus Methylomirabilota bacterium. Classification (NCBI taxonomy): domain Bacteria; phylum Methylomirabilota (SeqCode); species Candidatus Methylomirabilota bacterium. The sequence continues at coordinate 67,620 of DASTYT010000052.1, forward strand.
CCCGCCGGCCCCGCGGGTGCCTATCTCCTTTTCCTGAACCAGTCGCACGCGATCATGAAGTACAGCAAGAATCAGAAGCTCGCGAAGGATTTCCTCACCTGGCTGCACAAGCCCGAGAACTACGGGAAGTGGTTCACCTCTCAGGAGGGCTACTCGGTCGGCGCCACCAAGAAGTGGGAGAACGATCCCATGTGGGGCAAGCTCGACGAGCCTCTCAAGATGTTCCGCACCGCCGCGCGTAACACGCGGCTGTTCGGGTACGCCGGACCTTCGACGGCCAAGGCCACCGAGGGCTTCACCAAGTACGTCATCACCGACATGTATGCCAAGGCGGTCCAGGGCATGAAGGCGGAGGACGCGGTACACTGGGCCGAGGGCGAGCTCAAGAAGATCTACGAGGCCTAGCCGGCCGCGAGGGAATGTCGGTGAAGAAGCCGATTGCGGGAGGTTCGGGGGGCGCGGCCGCCAGCTCGGTGGCGCTTCCTCGTTCCCGCGCGGGTCAGCCCGCGGCGTGGACGCGGATGCTGGAGAACGAGCGGCTCCTCGCCGCGCTTCTCCTGTCCCCCACCGTCCTCCTGCTCGGGGTGTTCATCGCCTACCCGTTCGTCATGGGCGTGTGGCTGTCCCTGTCCGACACGAGCGTGGGAAACCCCGGCCACTTCGTGGGCATCAAGAACTTCGTCAAGGCCTGGAACGACTCGATCTTCCAGACCGCCTTCAGGAACACGTTCTTCTACACGTTCTGGGCTACGCTCTTCAAGCTCGCGCTGGGCATGTGGCTGGCCCTGCTGCTCAATCGCAGCTTCCGAGGCAAGCGCATCGTTCGCGCCTCCATGCTGCTGCCGTTCATCATCCCCACCGTGCTGTCCACGTTCGCGTGGCGCTGGATGTTCGACCCGACCTTCAGCGTGCTGAACTGGCTCCTGTACCAGAGCGGGTTGATCGTGACCAAGATCCCCTTCCTCTCCGACGGCGTCTACGCCATGTGGTGCGCCATCGTGGTGAACACCTGGCGCGGCATGCCGTTCTTCGCGATCACGCTCCTCGCGGGGCTGCAGACCATCAACCCCGACCTCCAGGAGGCGGCATCGCTCGACGGGGCGAACGGCTGGAAGCGCTTCTGGAACGTCACCTGGCCGCTCCTCAAGCCGGTCACGATCGTGGTCGTGGTGTTCTCGATCATCCAGACCTTCTCCGACTTCCAGCTCATCTACGTCCTCACCGGCGGCGGCCCTGCCAACTCCACCCACCTGATCGCGACCTACGCCTATCAGGTCGGGGTGGCCACGGGCCTGCTCGGCGAGGGCGCGGCCATCTCCCTCTTCATGCTCCCCGTCCTCTTCTTCGTCGTCTGGGCCCAGCTGAGATACCTGAGAAGGCTCGAGGGCGCATGACCGATTTCGAGGTGGTGGGAGGGCGCGGGGGACGAGCGGCAGCCGGCGCTCCCCATGTCAAGCTGGTGGGGGGGCTTGGGGGAGGAGCGGCAGCCGGCGCTCCCCCCCAAAGATAGATGGTCGTCGAGCGGAAGTGGAAGAAGTGGGTGTTCTTCTACATCCCGCTCACGGTCTTCGTGATCGGCACCCTCTTCCCCTTCTACTGGATGCTCATCACCTCCATCCGGCCCGACGCCGAGCTATACCGCTCTTGGCGCGCCGTGAACAACGCGCCGTTCTGGACGCTCAATCCGACCCTCGAGCACTTCCGCGACCTCATGGCGAAGACGACCTTCCCGATCTGGCTGTGGAACACGTTCTTCATCGCCGTGATCTCCACGATCATCTCGCTGTTCTGCGGGCTCCTCGGCGGGTATGCGCTGGCCCGTCTACGGTTCCCGATGGCGGGCCTTCTGGGTACGTCGATCTTCGTGACGTACCTGGTGCCGCCCACCCTCCTCTTCATCCCGCTCGCCGACATCATCCGGAACTTCCAGCTCGGCAACACGCCGTGGGCGCTCATTCTCACCTACCCGACGTTCCTCATTCCGTTCTGCACGTGGCTCCTGATGGGCTACTTCAAGACCATTCCCAAGGAACTGGAGGAGTGCGCCCGCATCGACGGGGCCACGCGATTCGGGGCAATGGCCCGCATCATCTTCCCCATCGCGGTGCCCGGCATCCTGTCGGCGGGGATCTTCGCGTTCACGCTGTCGTGGAACGAGTTCATCTACGCCCTGATCTTCCTGTCCTCGCCGGAGCGGAAGACCGTGCCGGTGGGGGTCGTCTCCGAGTTGATCCGAGGAGACATCTACTTCTGGGGTCAGCTCATGGCGGGGGCGCTGCTCGGCTCGGTGCCGGTCGCGCTCGTATACTCGTTCTTCGTCGAGTACTACGTCACCGGGCTCACCGGCTCGGTGAAGGGCTAGCCCGCCTCGACCCGGCGCGCCGGGCCCCGGACGCACCACGGGGCCGGCGGCGTGCGCCGCCGGCCCCGCGTTCCCTACCCTGCGTCGGCGCGCTTACGCGAACTTCGCGTAGATCGCCTTGATCTTCTCGTCCGCCCACTTCACGGTCTGCTCGAGATCCATCTTGTCAGTGCAGAACTGGGCGAGCGCGTCCACCATCACGAACTGCTGATACACCTCGTCCGCCGCCGGGGTCAGCGGACCCGGGTAGCCGGTGGTGAAGTGATAGTCGGCATCCTGCTCCAGCGGCTTGAGCTTGGGGTCCTCGCTGATGATCGGGAACGGCGGCTTCGCGTAGTTGTTGAGGAACGGCATGTTGTAGCCGGTGCTCGCCTTGGCGGCGTCCCGGTAGACGTCGGCGAGGGCCTCGAGGAACGCCTTGGCCCCGTCCGCATTCTTGCTGAACTTGGTCACGCCATAGGCGCGGCAGTTGGCGAACGAGCGCCGGATCGCCGGCCCCTTGGGCGAGAGCGACACGAAGATCTTGTCCGCGAGCTCCTTGTTGGAGCCTTCGATGGTCCGGTAGGCGCTGATCGGGTTGTGGATCCAGGAGCCGCGGCCCGACGCGAGGAAGCGGTTGTTGGACGCGTCGTCCCAGGCGAGGACCTCGGGGGTCATGCAGTCCTTGTAGAGGGCCTTGTTGAACTTCAGCGCCTCGCGAACCTCCTTGGAGTTGTACTGGATGGTCTTGCCGTCCTTGGCCACCTCGGAACCGCCGAACGACCACATGATCGCGCGCCAGGAGGCGCGAGAGTCGTCATGGTGCGCCAGCCCGATCCCGATCGGGAAACCCTTCGCCTTCAGCTTGGCGCCGCCCTTGTGGAGGTCCTCCCAGGTGTCGGGCCCGTTGGGCATGCCGATCTCGGTCCAGAGGTCCTTCCGGTAGAGGCCGGGGAAGTCGATGAAGAAATCGGGAATGGCGTGGAACTTCCCGTCCGTGCGCACCTTGCAGTAGTTGTCGGCGAGCGGCGTCCACCCGCCGTACTTCTTGCCGATCCGGTCGGCGGCGTCCTGCACGTCGATGAGGGCGGAGGCCCACTTCTCGGTGCCCGTCCCTACGAGCTGGACGATGTCGTGGCCGGACTGGGTCGCGACCTCCGCCGCGATCTTGGCGGGGATCTGCAGATGCGGGATGTGGTCGATGATGACCTTGACGCCGCTCTTCGTGCTCCACTGGTCGGCGAAAGCGTCGAACCACTTGTCGTAGGCGGGGACGAAGTGCGTCCAGGCGAGCACCCGCACTTCCTTCGTCTGGGCCCACGCCGGGCGGATCCACACGTGCGGAAACGCCGACACGCCCGCCGCGCCGGCGGCCGTACCCAGGAATTGCCGTCGTGACAGTTTGCTCATTGCATTCTCCCTCCTTGGAGAGTTGTGTTCACTTCAGAGCGCCTGCGGTCAGCCCGTGAATGAAGTGGTCGAGGCTGAACGCGTAGACTACCGCGACCGGGATGGCGCCGATGAGGGCGCCCGCCATGAGCGATCCCCAGTAGAACACGTCACCGCGGACGAGGTCGCTGGTCACCCCGTACGAGATCGTCTTGTTGGCGGACCCGGAGATGAAGGTCAGGGCGTAGATGAACTCCTGGTACGTGAGCGTGAAGGCGAAGATGCCGGCGGTGATGATGCCGGGCACGATGACCGGGATGATGATCATCCGGAAGGCCTGGAAGCGGGTACAGCCGTCGATCTGGGCGCTCTCCTCGATCTCCTTCGGCACCGTGCGCACGAAGCCCATGAGGAGCCAGGTACAGAAGGGCAGCGTGAACGAGGGATACACGATCACCAGGGCCCACACCGAGTCGATGAACCCCAGCCCGCGCACCACCTGGGACAGCGGGATGAACAGCAGGGTGGACGGGATGAGGTAGGACAGGAACATGGCGGTCGAGAGCGGCTGGGCGCCCGGGAACCGCATGCGGGCGAGGGCGTAGGCGGCGGGCAGGGCAAGCACGAGGGTGATCACCACGACCAGCGCGCCGATCATGAGACTGTTCGCCATCCAGATCGGGAACAGGGTGCCTTGGAGGAGCAGCCGGATGTGGTCCAGCGTCGGCGGCTCCTTGAACCAGAACGGCGCGGTCTCGAGATTGTAAAGGTCCCGGTCGCGCTTGAAGGCGGTGATGACCATCCAGTAGAACGGAAACATGACGACGAAGAGGTACGGGGACAGTGGGAGATAGGGTCCGTAGTCTCGCTTGATACGTCGCCAGAGCTTCCGGCCTTCCATGGCCCTAGTCCCTCTGCAGGAACCGTAGCATGAGGATCACGATGACGGCGAGCACGGGGAAGATGAACAGCGTGATGGCCGCGCCCATCCCCAGGTCGCCGGCATTGATGCCGATATTGTACGCATAGGTCCCGAACACGTGGGTGGTGTTGTACGGCCCGCCCTGGGTCAAGAGCCACACCGCCGAGAAGTCGGTGAACGAGAACACGACCGAGTAGAGCAGGCCCACGAGCAGGATCGGACGCACGATCGGCACCACCACGTAGTGGAAGCGCCGCAGCGGCCCCGCCCCGTCGATCTTGGCCGCCTCGATGACCTCCTGCGGCACCGCGGTCAGCCCGGCGAGCAGGATGACCGCCGAGAACGGGAAGCCCCGCCAGACGTTCATGATGATGACTGACCACATCGCCAGGCCGGGCTCGCCCAGCCACTGCCACGGGTACTCGATGATGTGGGCCCGCATCAGCATCCAGTTGATGACGCTGTAGAGCGAATCGAACATCCACTTCCAGGCGAGGGACGAGAGCGCGATCGGGATGACGAACGGGATCAGGATGATGCCCTGGACGAGGCGCTTGCCCTTGAAGCTCCGGTTGAGAGCGAAGGCCAGGGGTAGTCCGATCACCAGGCGGATGGCTTCGGAGCCGAAGGTGAAGACGAAGGAATTCCGGACCGTCTGCCAGAACACCGGGTCCTCGAAGAGCCGGCGGTAGTTGAGCAGGCCCACGAAATGGGTGTCGGGCGAGCCGACCCGGGCGCTCGACAGGGACAGGTAGATCGACATCAGGAACGGGTAGGCGATGAAGAAGGCCAGGTACACGAAGGCCGGGGCTACCCAGATAAGCCCTTGAATCGATTCACGCCGGCTCCAGCCCGCCAGGGTCTTGGCCTGGGAGGCAGGGACGGGTACTGCGGGGATCTCGGTTAGCTCCCGGCCGTTGGGCAAGCCTCGACGCTCCCGGGGTAGCGGACGGAACGGGGGTTACTGTCGCCACACATGCGTGCTGGGTCTCACGAGTCCTAAGGATGCTTGAAATACGAGCGGGTGTCGTCTTATAACACCCTCTCCGCGGTGTGTCAATGAACCGTGTTGCCAAAACGCGACGTCGTGTATTTATGGTACTATCCGGCGCGCCGGGGGTGCTCGGCCCCCCACCGCCAGCCCGGACACGAACGTGACCAAATCCTGAGGGACAGCGAGGTCGCCCAATGGCACAGGTAGTTCTGAAGAACCTCAACAAGAAGTACGACGAGGTCCACGCCGTCAAGGACGTGAACCTCACGATCCGGGACAAGGAATTCATGGTCCTGGTCGGCCCCTCCGGCTGCGGGAAGACCACGACACTGCGCATGGTCGCGGGACTCGAAGAGATCACCGGCGGCGAGATTCAGATCGGCGAGCGCGTGGTCAACGACCTGCCGCCGAAGGACCGCGATATTGCCATGGTCTTCCAGAACTATGCGCTGTATCCGCACATGAGCGTCTACGACAACATGGCGTTCGGGCTCAAGATGCGTAAGTTCCCCAAGGCCGAGATCGCCAAGCGCGTGAAGGAAGCGGCGGAGATCCTCGGCATTCAGGAACTCCTCAAGCGGAAGCCGCGGCAGCTGTCCGGCGGCCAGCGGCAGCGGGTGGCGGTCGGCCGCGCCATCGTGCGGCATCCGCAGGTGTTCCTCTTCGACGAGCCGCTCTCGAACCTCGACGCCAAGCTGCGCGTGCAGATGCGCGTGGAGCTCAAGCGCCTCCACGAGCGCCTCGAGACGACCGCGATCTACGTGACCCACGACCAGGTCGAGGCCATGACCCTCGGCAGCCGCGTCGTCGTCATGAAGGACGGCTGGGTGCAGCAGGTGGGCGAGCCCATGGAGATCTACAGCCGCCCGCAGAACAAGTTCGTGGCCGGCTTCATCGGCTCCCCCGCCATGAACTTCATCCCGGTGACCATCTCCGACGCCGGGGGCGCGCTCCTCGCGCAGGCCAACGGCCTCAAGGTCAAAGTGCCGGCGGACCGCCAGGCCAAGCTGGGCGCCTACAAGGGTCAGCCGGTGACGCTCGGGGTGCGGCCTGAAGATCTCCGCGTCGGCTCGCCCAGCGACTCCGGCGATCTGTCGTTCGACGCGGTGGTCGAGGTCGTGGAGCCGCTGGGCGCCGAGATCCTCCTCGACGTCACGGCAGCCGGACAGTCGGTGGTGGCGCGGGTCGAGCCGACGGTGCGGGCCAAGGCCCACGAGAAGATCCGCCTCACCTTCGTGCCGGAGCGCATCCACTTCTTCGACTCGAAGACGGAGGCCGTGATCAGCTAGGCTGTGATCAGCTAAGCGGCGACCCGCGCGGGTCGCGCTTCGCCACAGGGGGTGGGACGAGCGCCAAGGTTCTCCTGATGGCCCGAGACCTCCCGACGAGTCACGGAGGCCCTCCATGGACCAGTCCGCTCCCCGCAGTCTCGACCGTCGTCGCTTCCTTCGCACCGCCGCCGGGGCCTCGGCCGGTATGGCCTCCTGGCTCGCCCTCCGCACGCCGCCCGCCGTCGCGCAGAAGCGCGAGCTGACCTTCCTCTCCTGGAATCACTTCGTCCCCGCCGCGGACGACGAGCTACGGCGCCAGGCGGAAGTGTTCAGCAAGGCCAACAACTGCACGGTCCGCGTCGATACGGTGGCGCATCTGCAGCTGCCCGCCAAGATCGCGGCGGAGGCGCAGTCCCAATCCGGGCACGACATGTACCGCTCCGCCGGCGCCGATCCCTTCCTCTACGAGAACCTTCACGCCAACGTGGACGACCTCGTGGACAAGCTCGGCAAGCAGTACGGCGGCTGGTATCCCTTCTGCGCCCAGATGGCGCAGACCGGCTCGGGCTGGAAAGCCGTGCCGTGGTTCTGGGTCTCCTTCCCCGCGACCTACAACATGGCGCACTTCCGGAAGGCCGGCTTCGGCGACAGCTACCCCAAGACCTGGGCAGAGCTGCTCTCGATGGGCAAGGTGCTCAAGAAGCAGGGCAACCCGGTGGGCATTCCCATCAGCCACTGCTCCGACGCCCACAGCACGTACTGGTCGGTCTCGTGGTCGTACGGCGCCAAGGTGCTCGAGGCGGACGGCAAGACCCCCGGCATCAACTCCGACAAGACCGCCCAGGTCATCGAGTGGTACAAGGAGCTCTTCAAGGACGCGATGGAGCCCGAGGTCCTGTCCTGGGACGACGCTGGCAACAACCGCTTCATCCTCTCAGGCAAGGGGTCGTGGATCCACAATCCGATCAGCCCGTACAACGCGGCGCTGAAGGAGAAGATGCCGATCGCTGACGACCTCAACCACCACAACAGTCCCGCGGGGCCGGCCGGCGCGCACACGGCCCCGCCCGCGCTCAGCATGGCGATCTGGAAGTTCTCCAAGAATCAGGAGCTGGCCAAGGAGTTCATCCAGTATCTCTTCAAGAAGGAGAACTACGACGCCTGGATCGTGGCGTCGAACGCGTTCAATCACCCGCCGCTCCGACACCTCTCCGATCACCCGATCTGGGCGAAGAACCCGAAGTTCGCGATGCTGCCCAAGGAGGCGGAGTTCGCCCATCCGCGCGGCTGGCCGGCCAAGCCCTCCGACGCCGTGCAGCGGATCGATGACAACTACGTCCTCGCCGACATGGTGGCGAAGGCGGTCAACGGTATGCCGACCAAGCGGACCATGGAGTGGGCGCAGGAGCAGGTGGTCCGCGCCGTGAAGGGGCAGCTGAAAGTCAGCTAGATGGCTGTCGGGCCGCAGGTCCTCGAGGCGGCCGGGCCGGCGCGCGCCGGCCGCCTCAACCGGCTCCGGGAGTGGTGGGAGCGTGAAGAGGTGTTCGGCTACGGCCTGATCCTCCCCGCTCTCGCCCTGCTCGTCGCCCTGGTCGCCTTCCCGTTCGGGATGGCCATCTACTTCAGCCTGTCCGACTACTGGGTGGGCTCGCCGGGCCCCTTCGTGGGGCTGGCCAACTACCGGGAGATCCTCGGCAACGAGACCTTCCGACAGACCGTGCAGAACTCGTTCGTGTTCACCGGCGCCGCCCTGTCCCTCAAGATCGTGCTGGGGGTGTGGCTCGCCGTGCTCCTCGCCCGCCCGCTGCGCTTCAAACGGCTCATCCGCGGCGCGGTGCTGTTGCCCTTCGTCATCCCCACCGCGCTCTCGACGCTGGGCTGGTGGTGGATGTTCGACTCGCTCTACAGCGTGGTGAACTGGACGGCGATCCGGCTCGGCCTCATGACCCCGCCCGGCCCCAACTGGCTCGGGCAGGCCACCTACGCGATGATCGCGGTGATCGTCGTCAACGTGTGGCGAGGGCTCCCCTTCTTCGCCATCACCACCCTCGCCGGCCTCCTCGCGGTGCCCCGCGAGTATTACGAGGCAGCGGAGGTGGACGGGGCCGGCGCCCGCCAGCGTTTCTGGCTCATCACCCTGCCGCTGCTCAAGCCGGTCCTGGCGGTGGTGATCCTCTTCTCAACCATCTTCACGTTCTCGGACTTCAACATCGTCTACGTCCTCACTCGGGGCGGCCCCATGAACACCACGCACCTCTTCGCCACCCTGGCCTATCAGGTCGGCCTCAACGGCGGCAACCTCGGCCAGGGCGCGGCCATCGCGCTGTTCATCTTCCCCCTGCTCGGCGCAGTGGTGTTCTTCCAACTGCGCTACATCCGGAAGGACTGACGATGGCGAGCGCGCAGAGTCGGGGCGCCAAGCTGCGGGCGGCCGCCTTCACCTACGCCAACCTGGCGCCGTTCGTCTTCTTCGCGCTGTTCCCCTTCTATTTCATGTTCGTCACGTCGTTCAAGTCGAACGCCGAGCTCTACAACCTGAAGTCGGTGCCGTTCTGGATCCAGACCGGCGTCATCATGGACCACTACACGTTCCTCTTTCGCAAGACCGACTTCCTCGTCTGGGTGCGGAACAGCCTCATCATCAGCTTGGTCGCGACCGGCGTGTCCATCGTGCTCTCCATCTTCGCCGGCTACAGCCTCGCGCGCCTGCGCTTCCGCGGCGCCGGCTCCTTCGGCACCGCGGTGTTCATCACCTATCTCGTGCCGCCCACCCTCCTCTTCCTTCCCCTGTCCCAGGTGGTGAGCTGGCTCGGCCTGTCCGACTCCATCGTGGCCCTGATGGTCACCTACCCGACCTTCCTCGTCCCGTTCTGCACCTGGCTCCTCATGGGGTACTTCCGCACCATCCCGCGCGAGGTCGAGGAATGCGCGCTGGTGGACGGCGCTACCCGCATGCAGACGCTCGTGCGCATCGTGCTGCCGATGGCGGTGCCCGGCATCATCTGCGCGCTGCTGTTCTCGTTCACCCTCTGCTGGAACGAGTTCACCTACGCTCTGACCTTCATCTCCCAGTCGGCGAACAAGACGGCGGTGGTGGGCGTCACCGCGGACCTCATCCGCGGGGACATCTACTACTGGGGCTCGCTGATGGCGGGGGCGGTGCTGGCGAGCGTGCCGGTGGTGATCGTGTACGTCCTCTTCCTGGACTATTACGTCTCGGGGCTGACCGCGGGAGCGGTGAAGGGCTAGGCGCGGCCCGCGAGGGCGATCACCTCGCGCGGGCGGAGGTGGAAGAGCAGGGTCCCCCGACCTTTCTTCGGCCGCCCCTCGAACTCGAGCGCGGCCACGCCGCTCTTCCGCATCTCGAGGCGCGCGCCGCCGTCGGGCGAGACCAGCGCCGCCACCGCCTTCGACAGGAAGGGCTCGTGGCCGACGGCGACCACGGAGGCGCCCCGCGGCAGACGCCGCAGCGTCCGGAGCAAATCCTTCAGGCGCGCCTCGTCCCCCAGCGCGTCCGTCTCCTCGGGAACGATCCGCCGGCCATAGGCGCGCGCGGTGATCTCAGCGGTCTGACGCGCGCGCACGAGGGGGCTCGTGAGGAGCCGGTCGAAGCGCACGCCCATGCGCCGCAAGGTTCGCGCGACCAGCGCGTGCTCTCGGTGACCTCGCGCCGAGAGGGGACGCATCCGGTCGTCGGGCCAGCGCCGGCGATCCTCGTGACCGGCCTCGGCGTGGCGCATGAGATAGAGCGTCATCAACAACCTCGTGTTCGACGCTACGCTGCCCCCTCTACGCTGTCAAATCGGGACGCGCGAAAGGCGCGTGCTATCCTGCCGCGGTGAGGGCGAAGTGGCTGCTCATCATCGTGGGGCCCGCCCTGTTCATGCTGCTCGCGGGCGTGGTCGCGATGCTCGTCCTTCCCTATCCGGTGCCGAAGCGCGCCACGCCCGCGCAGCGGCTCTATCTCTCGAACTGCGCGACCTGCCACGGCGCGAGCGGCGCCGGCTCCTGGCGCGCCACCATCTTCCTCATGCACCCGAGCGATCTGTCCGATCGCCGTCTCGTCAATGGGCTCACGGACGAGTACCTCTACCTGCTGATCAAGAACGGGGGCGCGCCGCTGGGGAAACCGGGCATGCCTGCGTTCGGCTTCCACCTCGGGGACGACGAGATCCGCGAGCTGATCGCGTACCTGCGGGCCCTCCCGACCCGCTGAGCCGCTACTGGATCTTCTGGATGTCCACGAGGAGAAGGCGGTCACCCACGGGCCGAATGGTCAGCCGCACGCGATCGCCGCGCGTCAGCTGCACGCGGTCGAGGATGTCCTTCGACTCAGCCTGGAGCACCATCGCGTCCATCTGATCCATGAACCCCGGGAGCTTCTCGTGTCGGACGACCACCATGACGTCGGCGTAACGCGCCTCGTAGACGCCGCCCGCGCGGTAGAGGCCCTGGCCCGGAAAATTGGACCGGTACATGCCCCAGATCCCCGCGGCGAACGCGGCGAGCAGGACCGCAAAGAGGATGGGCGCGACCCAGCTACGGGAGCGCGCCATCTATCCGCGCGCCATCGAAACGGAGAGGGCGGAGGGTGGAACGACGGAAGGGGCGGGGTGTGCTCCCCGCCCCTTCATCATCCGCGGGAACGCCGGCACCGGCCGCGGGGCCGCGCCGGGAGGTCCCTAGTCGAGGTAGTCGTAGTTGGGCTTCGGGATGGCGCCGGAGACGTGCTCAGGCGTCAGCACCCAGTCCCCGTGGCAGCCTTCCTTGAAGATCTTGGTCGCGCCGGTGTACGCGCTGCCCAGGGTGACGACCAGCAGGCCGAACGACGCCACCGTCCCGAGGCCGCAGATGATGGCCTTGCCGGGCACGTACATCACGTTCAGGAAGCCCGCGCCCACCGCGTCCCCGGCCGTCGGCTCCACCGAGCCGCTCATGGGCTGGGTCAGAATGGAGTTCGCGGTGCCCATCGTCTCGTACGTCTGCGTCTGCGCCTGCGCCACCGACAGCCAGATCGCGTAGGGCGCGGCGAGCATCACGACGAAGGCGAGGACCACGCACTGCCAGCGGGAGACTCTCATGGATGTGTGACCTCCTGTGCTCGATGATAGCAACGCAAATGGCGAGATCCAAAGGCATCTTAGCTCCGCCCCACCCACACCATATAGAGGCGTGGCGCGGATGCCACACAGGATGCAGACACCCGGCCCCGGTGCTATCATGCCCGGCGCCGGGCCAGTGCCCCGGACGCCCGACCCCGAGGAGCCCTTGAGAGGAGACGCGTCATGAAGATCGTGCGTTTTTCCCAGAATGGTCACACCCCACGGCTGGGCTGCCTGGTCGGCAGCGACCGCGTGATGGACCTGGCGGCCAGCGCCGCCGCGCATCTCGCGAGCCGCGGCGTGGTCCGCGCTCAGGAGATCGCCGACGCCCTGTTCCCCCAGAGCACGCGGGGCTTTCTCGAGGGCGGCGTCGCCTCCCAGGAGATGCTCGCGACGCTCGTGGACGCCGCCAAGGCCGGCAAGGGCTCGCCGGTCACCGCGCCGCTGGCCTCCGTCCGGCTCCACGCCCCGATCCACGACCCGGGCAAGTTCATCTGCATTGGGCTCAACTACACCGACCACGCCGCCGAGACCAACAATCCGGCGCCGAAGCAGCCGCCGGTCTTTCCGAAGTGGGCGAACGCCATCGCGGATCCGGGCGAGCCGGTGCTGCGGCCGCGCGGCGAGAAGACCTTCGACTGGGAGGTGGAGCTGGGCGTGGTGATCGGGCGTACCGCGCGCTTCGTCCCCAAGGAGGGGGCGCTGGACTACGTCTACGGCTACACCATCATCAACGACGTGAGCGCCCGCGACTTCCAGTTCCACACCACGCAATGGGGCGCGGGCAAGGTGGGTGACACCTTGGCGCCGGTGGGCCCCTACATCGCGGATCGCGCGGACATCCCGGATCCCCACGTGCTGGAACTCAAGACCTGGGTGAACGGGACGCTCATGCAGAACGGCAACACCAAAAACTTCATCTTCGACATCCCTTACATCATCCAGTATCTCACCAACATCATGACGCTCTCGCCGGGCGACCTCATCGCCACCGGCACGCCCTCGGGCGTCGGCTTCTCGCGCAAGCCCCAGATCACGCTGCAGCCGGGCGACCGCGTGAAGCTCGAGATCACCGGGCTCGGCACGCTCGAGAATCCCGTCAAGGACGCCTGAGGAGACCGGCATGGCCGTCAAGTCGCTGCTCCACTACGCGCTCGAGGTGCCCGACCAGGCGGTCGGGCAGCGGTACTACCGTGACTTCGGCCTCGCCGACGCCACCGGCAGCGGCAACGCGGTCCGGCTCCGCGCGCCCCGGCAGTCGCGCGATAACGTGCTGCTCTACGAGGGGCCGCGCAAGCGGCTCCATCACCTCTGCTTCGGCGCGCCGGGGGAGACCTTCGAGGCCACGCGCGCGGCCATGCGGGCAGCTGGCGTGGCGGAGATCGACCCGCCGCGCGGCGCTCCCGAGGGCGGCGTGTGGCTGCGCGACCCCGACGGCAATCTCGTCAACGTGCGGGACGAGGCGGCGCCGCTCCAGCCCCAGGATCCTCCGCTCACCCTCAACGGCCCGGGCTACGCGACGCGCGTCGCGAAGCGCGGAGCGCCCGACCGCTCGGCCGCGATCGCGCCGCGCCGCCTGGGCCACGTGCTGCTGTTCACGCCCGACATGCCGCGCCAGATGGACTTCTATCAGCGCGCGCTCGGCCTGAAGCTCTCCGACCGCTCGGGCAACGTCATCTCGTTCCTGCGCTGCACCACCGACCACCACAACCTGGCCTTCCTCGCCTCCCACGCGCCGGGCTTCCACCACGGCTCGTTCCAGGTCGGCAGCATCGACGAGATCGGGATGGGCGCGTCGCGGATGGCGGACAAGGGCTGGCAGCCGGGCTGGGGCTTCGGCCGGCACGTGATCGGCTCGAACTTCTTCTACTACATCCGCGATCCGTGGGGCAGCTTCGCCGAGTACTTCTTCGACATCGACGTGATCCCCGAGGACTGCGCCTGGGAGCCGCGCGACTGGCCGGGCGAGGACTCGCTGTACATCTGGGGCCCGTCGGTGCCGGCGGACTTCGGCGAGAACAAGGAAACCGCCGCGTGAGCCTCGACCTCGAGGGCCTCCGCGCCCTCGCCGTCCCGAACACCACCAAGGTCGTGCTCTGCTCGCTCGACGGGCTCGGCGGTCTGCCGCGTCCCCAGACGGGCAAGAGCGAGCTCGAGTCCGCGCGCATCCCGAACCTCCACGCCCTCGCCGCGCGCTCGGCCTGCGGGCTCATCCGCCACGTCGGGCCCGGGGTCACGCCGGGCAGCGGGCCCGGCCATCTCGGGCTCTTCGGCTACGACCCGCTGCGCTACCCGGTCGGCCGCGGCGTGCTCGAGGCGCTCGGTATCGACTTCGAGCTGCGGCCGGGCGACGTGGCCGCGCGGGGCAACTTCTGCACGATGGACGCGGCCGGCAAGATCACCGACCGGCGGGCCGGACGCATCGCCACCGACATCTGCGTGGCCCTCTGCGAGCGGCTGCGCTCGATCACCCTCCCCGGCGTCGAGGTGCTCGTCGAGCCGGTGAAGGAGCACCGCTTCGTACTCGTGCTCCGCGGCAGCGGGCTCTCCGGCCGGCTCACCGAGACCGATCCCCAGACCACCGGCCAGCCGCCCCTGCCCGTCTCGGCGCTGGCGCCCGAGGCCGCGCGCACCGCCGAGCTCGTGAACCACTTCGTCGACGCGGCGCGGCCGCGGCTCGCCGACGCGCGCCCGGCCAACATGCTGCTGCTGCGCGGCTTCGACCAGCGGCCCGACATGCCGCGCTTCCCCGAGATCTTCGGCGTCAAGGCCGCCGCCATCGCGGCGTATCCGATGTACCGGGGGCTCGCGCGCCTTGTCGGCATGGAGGTGCTCAAGACCGGGTCCAGCTTCGCCGACGAGGTGGCGACGCTGCGGGAGCATTGGAGCGGCTACGATTTCTTCTTCCTCCACTACAAGGACACGGACAAGGCAGGCGAGGACGGGGACTTCGACGCCAAGGTCGCCGCGCTGGAGCGCTGGGATGCGCTCCTGCCCGATATCCTCGCCCTCAAGCCGGACGTCCTCGTCGTCTCGGGGGACCACGCCACGCCCGCCGTTCTCGCGGGGCACGGCTGGCAGCCGGTGCCGGCGCTGCTCGCCAGCGCCTACTGCGGCAGCGACCCGGTCGCGCGCTTCACCGAGCGCGACTGCCTGGCGGGCAGCCTCGGCCTGGCGCCCGCGCATCACCTGATGCCGCTCGCCATGGCCAACGCCCTCCGCTTCACCAAGTACGGCGCGTAGTCGCACGTCATCGGCGGCCCCGACGGGGTTGCCGGTGCCAGGGGTGCCCGGTATCATCGAGGCAACCGAATGGGCCTGCGGCTCCGTCTCTTCTTCGTGCTCATCGTCCCGCTGACCCTACTGGTGGGACTCTACGCGGTCGTGCGCATCCGCGAGGAGGAAGGGCAGCTCCTCGCCGCCGAGCAGCGCAATGCCGCGGTGACGGCGCGGGCCATCCAGATCGCCGTCGAGAACGCCGTGCGCGACCGCCAGGTCGGCGACATCCGCCGGCTCCTCTCGGAGCTGGTGAACCGTCAGGAGCAGATCGATCGGATCCGGGTCTACGACAAGTCCCTGGGGCCGACGCTCGAGTCGGAGCCGGGCGCGGTGGGCGGGCCGGTGGCGGCGGAGCGGCTGCAGCGCGTGATGACGGAGGGGCGCTCGGAGATCGTCGCCGAGGAGGCCGGAAACGCGGACACCTTCTCCCACGTCATGCCCCTCCGCGGACGGCGCGGCGAGATCATCGGCGCGCTGGAAGTACTGTTCACCTCGCCCGGCGCCCTCGAGAAGCGAGAGCGGGCCACGCGGGACGCGGTGATCCGGCTGAGCTTGCTCGCCCTGGGCTTGGTCACCGTGACCACCGTCGTGCTCTCCCGGCAGGTCTTGCGGCCCCTGTCCCGCCTCACCCGCTCCATCCGCGCCCTCGGCGAGGGGCAGCCGGGTCCCCCGCTCCCCGTGGAGCGGCAGGACGAGATGGGCCAGGTCGCGGAGGCCTTCAACCGGATGGCCGATCAACTCCAGGCCGCGCAGCAGCGCCTGCTCCTGGAGAGCGACCGCGCCGTCGATCTCGAGCAGCAGCTCCGGCGCGCCGAGACCCTCGCGGTGGCGGGCAAGCTCACGTCGGGGATCGCCCACGAGGTCGGCACGCCGCTGAACATCATCTCCGGCCGCGCGGAGATCCTCCTGCGCGGCCTGGCTCCCGACCATCCCGGCCGGCCCGATCTCGAGGTGATCGTGGCGCAGACCGACCGGATTTCCGCCATCATCCGGTCGCTCCTCGACACCGTGCGCCAGCAGAAGCCCGAGATCCAGCCGGTGGCCGTTCCCGTGCTGCTGGACCGCGTGGTGCCGCTCATGGAGCACATGGCGCGCCGGCGCGGCGTCAGCATGTCCGCCACCGCCGCCCCGCCGCTCCCCGATGTCGCCGCGGACCCCAATCAGGTGCAGCAGGTGCTGATCAACCTGATCGTGAACGCGCTCGAGGCCACGCCCCGGGGCGGGCGCATCGGAATCGAGACGTGGGCGTGTCCCAACGACGGGCGGCCCGGGGTCGCGCTGGCGGTGAGCGACACCGGCTCCGGCATCCCCGCCGAGGCGATCGGGCACGTGTTCGAGCCGTTCTTCACCACGAAGCCCCAGGGCCAGGGCACCGGGCTCGGCCTCTCGATCTGCCGCGACATCGTGCGCGAGCACGGCGGCACCCTTGCCGTGCAGAGCCGCGAGGGTCAGGGCACGACGTTCACCGCGTGGCTCCCCGTGCACGAGGCAGCGGTATGAGCGCGCCGCGCGTCCTCATCGTCGACAACGACCCGGAGATGCTCGCCATGCTCCGGCGCCACCTCGAGTTCGAGGGGCTCGCGGTGGCCGCGGCCACCGGCGGACGCGACGCGCTGGACGCCATCGCGGGCGCGCGGTACGACGTGATCCTCACCGACCTGATCATGGACGACACCGGCGGCCTCGAGGTGCTCGCCGCCGCCCAGGCGCGCGCCCCCGCGACACGCGTGCTGCTCATGACGGCGTTCGGCAGCCTGGAGACGGCCATCGAGGCGATGCGCCAGGGCGCGTACGACTACCTCACCAAGCCGTTCAAGCTCGCCGAGGTAACGCACGCGGTGCGCCGCGCCCTCGACGACCAGCGGCTGCGCGAGGAGAACGCCCGGCTGCGGGCCGAGGTCGAGCGCCAGTTCGGCTTCGAGCGAGTGATCGGCGAGTCCCGCCTCATGCGGGGGGTGCTGGAGCAGGTCCGCGCGGTGGCCGACAGCGACGCCTCCGTGCTCCTGCTCGGCGAGAGCGGCACCGGCAAGGAGCTGGTGGCCCGCGCGCTGCACTGGTCGAGCGGCCGGCGGGCCGGTCCCTTCGTCCCCGTCAACTGCGCCGCGGTGCCCGAGGGCCTTCTCGAGTCCGAGCTGTTCGGCCACGAGAAGGGCGCGTTCACCGGGGCCGACCGCAAGCGCGCCGGGCTCTTCGCGGCGGCCAACGGAGGTACGCTCTTCCTCGACGAGGTGGGCGACCTCGCCCTCACCACCCAGGTCAAGCTCCTGCGGGCCATCCAGGACAAGGCCGTACGGCCAGTGGGCGGCAGCGAGGACGTCCAGCTCGACCTCCGACTCGTCACCGCCACCAACCGCGAGCTTCTCGCGCTCGTCCAGGAGGGACGATTCCGGGAGGATCTCTACTACCGGCTCGCGGTGATCCCGATCCGGCTCCCCGCGCTCCGCGAACGCCCCGAAGACATTCCGCTGCTCGCCCAGCATTTCCTCCGGGAGGCGGCCACCCGGCTCGGCAAATCGCTCACCGGCTTCTCATCCGACGCGCTGGAGTGGCTGCGGGAGCATCGCTGGGCGGGTAACGTGCGCGAGCTGGAGAACGTGATCGAGCGCGCGGCGGTGCTCGCGGCCGACGCCACCGTGACCGTCGCCGACGTGCGCACCGAGCTCGCCGCCGCGCCCACCGCTCCCCCGCTCCGTCCCACCCTGGAGGAGCTGGAGCGCCAGTACATCCGGCGGGTGCTCGACGAGGTGCGCGGCGACAAGCAGGCCGCCGCCAAGATCCTCGGGGTGTCCGTCCGCACGCTCCAGCGGAAGGAGAAGGAGCTCTAAGTGCCCGCGGGCTAGCCCACAGCCTCGAGGGCGATCCGCACGCCGTCCAGCATCCGGTCGATCTCGGCCTCGGTGATGTCGAGAGCGGGCATGAAGCGGAGGAGATTCGGCCGGGGGGCGTTCAGCAGCAGGCCCTGCCCCTCCCACCCCTCGTGCTTCTCCAGGCTGTCCCGCGCGTAGGCGAGCACCGCGCCGGCCACGTCCTCCCCGAGATCCAGCGCGCGCAGCAGGCCCCAGCCCCGCTCGTGGGAGAGCCCACGCTCGGAAACGAGGTCCTGGAGGCCGGCGCTCAGGTAGTGGCCGCGGGCGGCGACGGCGTCGAGGAAGCCCGGGGCGAGAATGGCGTCGAGCACCGCCGAGCCCACCGCGGTCATGAGCGGGCTCCCGTTGAAGGTCCCCCCCTGCTCGCCGTGCTCGAACACCGACACCGCCTCGGTGGCGCAGAGGGCGGCGAGCGGGACGCCGCCGCCCAGCCCCTTGCCCAGGGTCATGATGTCGGGCGCCTCGTCGGCCCCGCGCGCGAAGTGCTGGTAGCCGAACAGGCGCCCCGTGCGCCCGATGCCAGTCTGCACCTCGTCGACGATCATGAGGCAGCGGTGGCGCCGCGTGAGTGCGCGCAGGTCGCGCAGGAACTCCACGGTGGCCGGCACCACCCCGCTCTCGCCCTGCACCGGCTCCAGCATGACCGCGACGGTGCGCGGGCCGATGAGCGCCTCCACCGAGGTCAGGTCGTTGAGCGTCGCCCGAGGGAAGCCGGGGACCTGAGGCGCGAACATCGTGTCCCAGCCCGGCTTGCCGCTCGCCGACATCGTGGCGAGCGTGCGGCCGTGAAACGCCCCGTCGAAGGTGATGATCTCGTAGGCGCCGTCCTTCTCGCGACGGCCCCATTTTCGGGCGAGCTTGATCGCGCCCTCGTTGGCCTCGGCCCCCGAGTTGGTGAAGAACACGCGCGGGAAGTCCGAGTGCGCGGCCAGGGTGGCGGCGAGGCGGAGCGCCGGCTCGTTGTAGAACGCCGGGCTCGGCGTGATCAGCGTGCGCGCCTGCGCGGCGAGGGCCTCCGCGATCACGGGAGGCGAGTGCCCCAGGGAGTTCACCGCCCACCCCTGCACGAAGTCGAGGTACCGCTTGCCGGTGTGATCGACGAGCCAGGACCCCGCCCCCCGCACGAACACGAGGGCGGGCCGCTCGGTGATGTCCATTAGGTGCCGGGTGTCGATCATGCTCCCTCCCCCAGGGCTCGGCGCATGAGCGCCGCGGTGAGCCGCCGCGCGAGCGCGCGCGCCGCCCGCTCGCCGCGCGTGGCGATGAAGATGGTGTCGTCGCCCGCAATGGCCCCCATGGCCTCGGGGAGTCCGGCCTCATCGAGGGCCCGCGCCAGCGGCGGCGCCGCCGCGGGCGGCGTCTTCACGACGACGAGGCTGCCCGCCGCCTGAGCGGACAGCGCGAAGCCGCGGAGGGCGCGACGCAGGCGCGCCTCGCCCCGGGCAGGGGCGCCGTAGCGCGCCGCCATACCCTCCGGCGTCACGTAGCCGCGCGGCGTCTTGGCCAGACCGAGATCCCGCAGGTCGCGCGAGAGGGTGGGCTGGGCGACCGCGAGGCCCCGGCGGCGGAGCAGTTGCTGGAGCTGGCCCTGCGAGCGCACGGCGCCCGTGCGCACGAGGGCGAGGATGGTCGCGTGTCGACGCAGCCCGCGTCGGTCTGTATGTTCATTCATAGTAAAGAATATTTATACAATCGCTCCGTGGTGTCAAGCCCGACACGCGGCCGGCGCGCACGGCAGAAAGCTTGGCGGAACCCGCCGCCGGAGGTATGGTGACGTGCGTCGATGAGATCTCTCGTCCGCCTCCTCGCGTGCGGCGGCCTCGGCCTCGTCATCGTGCTGGCCTGGGCGTCTCGCCCCATCGACCCGGCGCCGCCGCTCACCATCACCGCGCCCGCCGGCGAGGGGCCCGCGCCCACCATCTCGGCGGAGACCACCCTTCGGCACCGCGAGACTCTCGAGGCCGTCCTCGTGCGTAGCGGACTCGAGCGCGCCGACGCCACCGTGGTAGTCGGCCTGCTCCGGGGCGTTGTCGACATGCGCCGTCTCGCACCGGGGGAGCGCCTCCTCGTCACGCGCGATGCCGCCGACGCGGTCATGGGCATCACCTATTGGCGATCCCCGATCGAGCGCTATGAGCTGAGCCGCGCGGAGCGCGGGTGGGCGCTCCAGGCTGTGCGCGTGCCCGTCGAGACGCGGATCGCCCTGGTGAAGGGTCGGCTCGAGGACTCCCTGTTTGCGAGCATGGATCGCCTCGGCGAGGGCGCCGCCCTGACGGTCGCGTTCGTGAGCCTCTTCGAGTGGGACTTCGACTTCGCCGCGGACTCGCTGCCCGGCGATCGGTTCCGCCTCCTCGTGGAGAAGCGCTTCGGCGAGAACCAGTTCCTCGGTTACGGCGAGATCCTCGTGGCGCAGTACCGCTCCGCCGACCGCCCGCGGCTCACCACGGTGAGCTTCACGGACGCTCAGGGCCGCGGCGCCTACTACGACGCCAGCGGCCGCTCCGTGAAGAAGATGTTCCTGCGCGCGCCGCTCGACTTCACCCGCATCACCTCGGGCTTCTCGCACGCGCGGCTCCACCCCGTCCTGGGGGGCGTGCGGCCGCATCTCGCCATCGACTACGGGGCCCCCACCGGCACGCCGGTGCGCGCGGTCGCGGACGGCACGGTGATCGCCTCGGGCTGGAACGGCGGCAACGGCATCAGCGTGACCATCCGGCACACACGTGGCTACGAGACCATGTACAACCACCTGTCCGCGGCCACGGTGCGCGTGGGCGAGCGCGTGCGCCAGCGCGCGATCATCGGCCGGGTGGGTGCGACCGGGCTCGCCACCGGCCCGCACCTCGACTACCGTGTGAAGAAGGATGGCCAGTTCGTGAACCCGCTCGGCGAGCGCTTCTTCCCCGGGGAGCCCGTCTCGGCGCGACGCAAGGCGGCGTTCGATCGGCATCTCGAGGCCCTGCTCGAGCGGCTCGAGCGCGAGGACGCGCAGCCCGACTCGTCGCCAGGCTCCTGATAGGCGGGCCGACACCCGCGACAACTTGTCGCGCCGGCGACATCTTGTCCGGTCATTCCTTCATGGCGGGTGATTTCTTCCCATCTGCCGTTTCTCAAGTTGCTGTAAGTAAAAGTCAATTCGGCATTCCGGGCACGCCGGTCGCTGGCCCTGGCATTGCACTCCCCTTTGCGTATGGCCGAGCGAGCCGCGCCCGCGACCCGCCCCTTCCATTTCACCGGCTGCGTCGAGCTTCGCGAGATCACCGGTCGCCGCGCGCGGGACGAGCGCGAGCTGATGGAGGAGATCGAGGGCGCGCCGGCGGAGTCGATCTACTACCACACCGACACGGTCTTCCTACGCCGGCCGCTGGTCGCGGGGTCCTACCCCAACGATTTCGCGATCTGGGTGGCCGTACAGATCCGCGACCAGGTGCTCGCGGAGCGGCTCGGCATGGTGGACCCCTTCCAGTTCGAGAGCGTCGAGCGTACCCGCGAGGAGATCCTGTCCATCCTCGACGACCATCTCGAGCGACTGAACCCCGTGCCCCGGGTCGTGTTCGGCGATCCGTTCTTCTTCGTCCGCTCGCACCTGATCGAGGTTCCGACCGGCATCACCGCCCGCTCGCTGGCCGAGTTCCGCGCCGCTCTCGCCCAGGTGGACGTGAGCGCGATCTATCTCCATGCCCTCGACGCGCGCTCGCGTCGTGGCGTGCGTGGCGGACAGTTCGCGGAGTGGCTGGGGGAGGAGCTGGGGCTTGCCGAGCTGGCGGAGCGGGTGGGCCGCCTCAATCCCTACCTCGGCGGGCTCGAGCGGGTACGCCAGATGATGCTAGCCCTCGTCGACGCCCAGCTGGAGGGTGCGCTCCGAGGCGCCGCGCGATGAGCATCCCGGGACCCGGGATCGAAGACTATCGCGACGTCGCGCCGCGCGGTGCCGTGGACTTCCTCCTCCACCTCTCGGAGCGCGTGCGAGGCCGCCACTTCGTCCACGTCAATTCCACCCGGGTGGGCGGCGGAGTGGCCGAGATCCTGCGCCGCCTCGTCCCGCTCATGAACGACGTGGGCGTGAAGGCCGACTGGGAGATCATCGAGGGCGACCGTGATTTCTTCGCCGTCACCAAAGCCTTCCACAACGCGCTCCAGGGCGAGGAGCAGGTCTTCACCGAGGCCATGCTCGAGCACTACCTCGCGAGCAACCGCGCCAACGCCTCGCGCCTGAGCCTCAACGGGGACCTCGTGCTGATCCACGACCCGCAGCCGGCCGCCCTCGTGGAGTCGCGCCCGGCGGACGGGCAGTGGGTGTGGCGCTGTCACATCGATCTCGCCTCACCGCAGCGGCGTACCTGGTCCTTCCTGCGCCGCTTCGTGCTGCGCTACGACGCCGCCATCTTCTCGCTGCCCGCGTTCGCCCAGCAGCTCGCGATCCCGCAGTTCCTGGTGTACCCGTCGATCGATCCCCTCGCTGACAAGAACCGGGAGCTGGAGCCCAGTGAGATCGACGCGCTGCTCGCCCCGCTGGGCATTTCCCGTGAGCGCCCCGTCGTGCTCCAGGTCTCGCGCTTCGACCGGTTCAAGGATCCCATCGGGGTCATCAACGCCTACCGCATGGTGAAGCCGTACCACGACTGCGTGCTGGTGCTCGCGGGCGGCGGGGCCGACGACGATCCCGAGGGGGCGCGGGTCCTCGCGGCCGCGCGCGAAGCGGCGGCCCGCGACTCCGACATCCACGTGCTCGACCTGCCGCCCGATGCCCACCTCACCATCAACGCGCTCCAGCGCACGGCGACCATCATCCTCCAGAAGTCGACCAAGGAGGGCTTCGGCCTCACCGTGTCGGAGGCGATGTGGAAGGGCAAGCCGGTCATCGGCGGAGCGACCGGCGGCATCACCACCCAGATCCTCCCCGGGGTGACCGGGTACACCGTGTCGTCGGTGGAGGGATGTGCGTACTGGGTGCGGCATCTCCTCGCCCATCCCGAAGCGGCCGCCCGCATGGGGGTGGCGGGGCGCGAGCATGTCCGCCAGAACTTCCTCATCACCCGGCACCTCCGCGAGTACATCTCGCTGATGGCGCGGCTCGTCAGCTGATGGAGCGGGCAATGGGCGAGCGCCACGCGACGCACGACGGACGGGGCGGCACCATCATGGTGATCGATGACGATCCCGAGATGCGCGCGGTCCTCCGCGACGTCCTCACCCACGAGGGCTTCCGCGTGCACGAGGAGTCCGGGCCGGAGCAGGTGCCCGAGGTGGTGGACGTCCTCCATCCGGCCGCCGTCATCGTCGACAAGGAGATGCCCGGCAGCAACGGCCTCGACCTCGTCGCCACGCTCGGTCGCCGGTATCCGGAGCTGCCCGTCATCGTGATCACCGCGTTCGGCGGCGCCGCCATCCGCGCGGAGGCGCGGCGGCAGGGCGCCGCCGACTACCTCGAGAAGCCGTTCCGCATGGCCACCCTGCTCGACACCCTCCGCGCCCTCACGGTGGACCGCACGCCGCTGGAGACGCACGATGTTTGAGCGCGGGCTCGCCGCCGTAGGCGTGACCGACCCCCCTCGCGTGCCCGCGCCCGCCGAGATCTGGACGGCGGAGCGCGTGCGGGATCTCGTCGCCCGGCGGCTCGGCGACGGCCATCTCATCGTCGTGTCCAACCGCGAGCCCTACCTCCACGAGCTTCACGGGGGCGAGATCCGCTGGACGCGTCCGGCGAGCGGCCTCGTGACCGCGGTGGATCCGATCATGCGCGCGGTCGGAGGCACCTGGATCGCTCACGGCTCGGGCTCGGCCGACCGCAAGGTGGTGGACCCGGACGGGCGCGTCATGGTGCCGCCCGGCCAGCCGCGCTACGCGCTCCGGCGCGTGTGGCTGACCGAGGAGGAGGAGCGAGGTTACTACTACGGCTTCGCCAACGAGACCCTGTGGCCGCTGTGTCACGTGGTCTACGTCCGCCCTGCGTTCCGCCGCCGTGACTGGGAGCAGTACCAGGCCGTCAACGCACACTTCTGCCGCGCAGTCCTGGAAGAGGCGCCCGCGAAGGCTACAGTGTGGGTGCACGACTACCACCTGGCGCTCCTGCCCGGTATGCTCAAGGCGGCGCGTCCCGACCTCACCGTCGCGCACTTCTGGCATATCCCGTGGCCGTCGTCGGAGGTATTCCGTACCTGCCCGTGGCAGCGCGAGCTCCTCGAGGACCTGCTCGCCAACGACGTACTCGGCTTCCACATCCGCCTGCACTGCGACAATTTCCTGGACGCGGTGAGCCGCGAGCTCGAGGCCCACGTGGATCGGGAGCGCTCGGCGGTCACGTACCGCGGCCACACCACGTTCGTGCGCCCGTTCCCCATCAGCGTGGACACGGAGCAGATCGGCGTGGAGTGCCGCGGAGAGGATGTCGCGCGCGAGATGGTGCGGCTGCGCGAGCAGTACGGCCTCGTCCGCGAGAAGATCGTGATCGGCCTCGACCGCTTCGACTACACCAAGGGCATCCCGGAGCGGCTGCTCGCGGTGGACCGCTTCCTCACCCTGTATCCCGAATGGCACGGCCGCTTCGTCTTCGTGCAGGCGGGCGTGCCGAGCCGGTCCCGCATCCCGGCCTACCGCTCCGTGTGGCGCCGCATCGAGGGGCTGGTCCGGCGGATCAACCGGCGGCACGGCGTCCCCGGTTGGGCGCCGGTGGTGCTGCTCCCGGAGCAGCTCTCTCGCACGGCGATCCACGCCCTGTACCGCATCGCCGACTGTCTGATGGTCACCTCGCTCCACGACGGCATGAACCTGGTCGCCAAAGAATACGCCGCGGCGCGCACCGAGGGCGATGGGGCCCTCGTGCTGTCCCAGTTCACGGGAGCGGCCCGGGAATTCCCCGAGGCCTTCCTCGTCAACCCCTACAACCTGGATGGCATCGCCGAGCGCCTCGCCGCCGCGCTGGCGATGCCGGAGCCGCAGCGGCGGCAGCGCATGGCGCGCCTCCGTGAGCGGATCCTCGAATGGAACATCTATCGATGGGCGGGCGCCGCGCTGAATACCGCGCTGCGTCTGCCCGACCCGGAGGTGGTGTCATGAGAGCACCGTCTGCCCCTGCCACGCTGGCTGCCGAGGTTCGCGACGCCGCGCGCTCCCACGGCGCTCTGCTCATCCTGTCCGACTTCGACGGCACCCTCGCGCCCATCGCGCCCTCGCCCGCCGATGCCCGTCTCGCCCCGCCGGTGCGCAAGGTCCTCGCGCGGCTGGCCGGCGCGCCCTCGACCGGTCTCGCCGTCATCTCCGGGCGCGATCTCGCCGATCTCCGCGCCAGGTCCGAGCTCCCCAACGCGATCCTCGCCGGCTGCCATGGTCTCGTCATCGAGGGACCGGGCCTCGAGTTCGTCCATCTCCAGGCCGCGGAATGCCGGCAGATGCTGGCCGGCCTCGCGACCGAGCTCGTCGAGCGGCTCGGCGGGTTGCGCGGCGTCGAGGTCGAGCCCAAAGAGTACGGCGTGGCGGTGCACTACCGGCGCGCCTACCCGTCCGACCTCGCCGAGGTGTTCTTCCAGGTCGAGGAGGCACGGGAGAACTACGCGCCGCACCTCACCACCCGCCCCGGAAAGAAGGTGCTCGAGCTGGTGCCGAACGTCCCCTGGAACAAGGGGGAGTGCGCGCTGTGGATCCGTGACCGCTGGGCACGGCAGCACTCGCTCGATCCCACCGTCGTCTACATCGGAGACGATGAGACGGACGAGAGCGCGTTCCAGGCCCTCCGCGGCAAGGCCATCACCGTCCGCGTGGGCTCCGGCCACCGCGGCAGCCGTGCCGCGCGCTGGGTGACCGACGTGTCCGCGGTGCATCGCTTCCTCGGTGCGCTGGCTCCGCCGGAGGGCGCGGAGAGCGAGCCGCCCGCCGCGGCGAGCCCCAACCCCGCAGCCTCGAGTCGGCATGAGTGATTTTCACCAGGGCGGCGTCATCACGACGCTACACCGGCTGGGACCGAGCAATCTCGACGTCCTCGAGCGGGACCTCGAGAAGACCGCGGGCATCCGGCCGGTAGCCCTGGTCCTGCCTTGCCTGGGCTCGGAGTTCGACACCGAGTCGATCCCGCACATCATCGAGGAGCTGCAGCAGGTGCGGTACCTCGAGGAAGTGGTGATCGCGCTCGGCCGGGCCGATCAGGAGCGCTTCGTCACCGCGAAGCGGCTGTTCCGCCAGCTCCCCACCCGGACCACCGTGGTCTGGATCGAATCCACCCCGGTGCAGGGGCTGCTCCACGAGATGGAGCGGCGGGGGCTGGCGGTGAATCAGGATGGCAAGGGCCGCTCTGCGTGGATGGCCTACGGCTATCTGCTCGGGCGCGGCCGGTGCAACGTCATCGCGCTCCACGACAGCGACATCTTGACGTACCGCCGCGATCTCCTCGCGCGGCTCGTCTATCCCGTGTCCAACCCACGCCTCGGCTTCGACTTCTGCAAGGGCTATTACAGCCGGGTGACCGACAAGCTGCACGGCCGCGCCACCCGGCTCCTTGTCACGCCGCTCGTGCGGGCGCTGCGCCCCCTCGTGGGGCGCGACCTGCCCTTCCTTGCGTTCATGGACTCGTTCCGCTATCCCCTCGCGGGTGAGTTCGCGATGGCCGCCGATCTGGCCAGGGTCAATCGCATTCCGGGCGACTGGGGCCTGGAAGTCGGGACCCTGG
Source organism: Candidatus Methylomirabilota bacterium (assembly GCA_035764725.1). Lineage (NCBI taxonomy): Bacteria > Methylomirabilota (SeqCode) > Candidatus Methylomirabilota bacterium. The sequence goes on from DASTYT010000052.1 coordinate 94,444, forward strand.
CGGAGATCTACCGCAATGTGGCGCCCGGGCGCGTCTGTCAGGCCGACCTCGCGGACGCTTACGAGCACAAGCATCAGGCGCTGAGCGCCGAGGATCCCTCGCAGGGTCTCATGCGCATGGCGGTCGACGTCACGAGCTCGCTGCTCCGCACGCTCGCCGAGGAGGGGGTGCCGATCTCGGAGGCGCTCCTCACGAGCCTGCCCGTGACCTACACGGGTGTGGCCCACGAGACCATGGCGCGCTACGAGTGCGACGCCCAGATCAACAGTCTCGTCTTCGACGCCCACGAGGAAGGACAGGCGGTGGAGGCCTTCGCCCGCGCCATCCGCCTCGCCTCCGACGCTTATCTCGAGGACCCCGTGGGCCAGCCGCTCATTCCGAGCTGGAACCGGGTCCTCGCCGCGCTCCCCGACATCTTCGACCGCCTCGTCGCGGCGGTCGATCGAGACAACGCATGACGCCTCCTTTCATCGTCTTCTCCGATCTCGACGGCTGCCTGCTCGATCGCCGCACCTTTTCCGCCGAGGCCGCGCGTCCCGCGGTGGACGCCCTCGCGGACGCAGGCATCCCCCTCATCTTCTGCACCAGTCAGACGCGGGCGGAGGTGGAGCACCACCGTCGCATCCTCGACAACGACGATCCCTTCGTGATCGAGAACGGGGGCGCGCTCTTCATCCCCCGCGGCTACTTCCCGTTCCCGCATGCCCTCACCCGCACCGAGGGCGCCTACGCGGTGGTGGAGCTCGGCGTCCGCTACGAGCGGCTCGTGCGCTTGTTCCAGGACATCCGGCGCACCACCGGGCTCGACCTCCGCGGATTCTCCGACATGACCGCGGACGAGATCGCCTCGCTGACCGGCCTCGACCGGGTGTCGGCCGCCCGCGCGAAGGTGCGCGACTACGACGAGCCCTTCGCGGCCAGCCTCACGCCCATCGAGGAGGGTATCCTCATCGAGGAGGCGCGCTCCCGCGGCCTCACCGTGAGCCGCGCCGGGCGCTTCTTCCACCTGATGGGGGGCCACAGCAAAGGGCTGGCCGCGGAGCTGCTCATCCGGCTCTACCGAACGCGCTGGCGGCCGCTCCCGGTGGTGGCGCTGGGCGAGGGGGCGAACGATCTCTCCCTGCTCTTGCTCGCGGACCATCCCGTGGTGATCCCGCGTGACTGGGGTGTCGTGGATCCGGCCTACCGGCTCGGGGACTGGCACGTCGCGCCCGCCCCCGGCCCCTTCGGGTGGAAGCTCGAGGTCCTTCGCCTCCTCGGCCACGAGCTCCACGCGATCGCCTGATGCAGTCAACGCCGCTGCCGCCGGCGACGGAGGCCCAGGTCCGGGCCATCGGCACCGCGGACCTGGTCGTCGGGATCCCCTCGTACAACAATGCCTCGACGATCGGCCACGTCGCACGCGCGGCCGGCGCGGGACTCGCCAAGTACTTCCCCGGCGCCAAAGCGGTGATCGTCAACTCCGACGGGGGCTCCACCGACGGGACGCCCCGCGCGGTGCTCGAAGCGGAGCTACCCGATCTCCGCACCGTGCTGGTGGACCACGCGGCGGGCGCGGCGGCGCGGATCTCCACGCCGTATCACGGCATCCCCGGCAAGGGCAGCGCCTTCCGCACGATCTTTCAGATCGCCGACCTCCTGCACGCGCGGGCCTGCGCGGTCGTGGACTCGGATCTCCGCTCGATCACCCCGGCCTGGTTCGAGCTCCTGCTCCGTCCCATCGTGGACGGGGACTTCGACTACGTGGCGCCGCTGTACCATCGTCACAAGTTCGACGGCACCATCACCAACGGCATCGTGTATCCGCTCACCCGCGCCCTCTACGGCCGCCGGATCCGCCAGCCCATCGGCGGGGACTTCGGCTTCTCCGGCGAGCTTGCCCGCGTCTATCTCGCCAAGCCGGTGTGGGGCACGGACGTGGCGCGCTTCGGCATCGACATCTGGATGACCACCACCGCCGTGGCCGAGCGCTTCCGCATCTGCCAGGCCTACCTGGGGGCCAAGATCCATGACGCCAAGGACCCGGGCGCCGACCTCACGGCGATGATGACCCAGGTGGTGGGCTCCTGCTTCGACCTCGTCGAGACGTACGCCGGGGTGTGGCCGGAGGTACACGGCTCCGAGCCCGTCCCGCTGATAGGCTTCCCGCACGCGGTGGGCGTGGATCCGGTGGCGGTGAATCTCGAGCGGCTGCTCACGATCTACGCGCAGGGCGTGCACGAGCTCAGAGAGCTGTGGGGCCGGGTGCTCCCCGCGCGCCTCCTCGCCGCGCTCGCCGACGCCGTCACGACGGACGCGGCGCGCTTCCACCTGCCCGACCCCGTGTGGGCCGAGATCATCTACCGCTTCGCCCTTGCCCACGCGCGTCACGCGATCAACCGCGAGCATCTGCTCGGGTCACTGATCCCGCTCTACCTGGGCCGCACCGCATCGTTCGTGGTAGAGATGCAGAGCGCGGGGCCGGCCGAGGTGGAGGCGCGCATGGAGAGCCTGGCCCTCGTCTTCGAGCATCTCAAGCCGCTCCTCGTCGCGGAATGGCCCGTGAAGGAGAAGGAGACTGTGTCATGACCGACATGTGGGGCGATCTCGTATGGGGCGCGCTCGCCGATCTCAACGCGCGGCTCGCCGCCGCGCTGCCGTCGCTGCTCGCGCTCGCCACGCTGGTCCTCGGCGGACTCGTGCTCGCGTGGCTCGCCGGCAAGCTCCTCGTGCGGCTCGCCCGCGCGAGCGATCTCGACCGGCGGTCGGAGGGCTGGGGCCTCGCGAGCGCGCTGCGGCGCGCCGGGGTGATGCGTCCGCCGTCGGAGGTGCTCGGCCGCTGCGTGTTCTGGGGTATCTTCGCGCTGTTCGCGGTGATGGGCGTGGACGCGCTCCGCATCCCCGGGACCTGGCGCATCACCGATTTCCTTTTCCTCTGGATCCCGAACCTGGTGGGAGCGGCCGTCCTGATCCTCGTGGGCTGGCTGGCCGCGAACTTCCTCGCCCAGAGCGTGCTGATCGCCTCGGTCAACGCGGGCATCCGTGAGGCGCGGCCGCTCGCGCGGGCCGTCCGCTGGGGCGTGCTGCTGGTGGCGTGGGCGATGGCGATCACCCATCTCGGCATCGCAAAGGAGATGGTGCTGCTGGCCTTCGGGCTCACCTTCGGGGGGCTCGTGCTCGCGCTCTCGCTCGCGTTCGGCCTCGGCGGACGCGCGCTCGCGCGGGAGATCCTGGAGCGCCGGCTGCGCCAGGAACGCGGAGAGCCGCATCCCCGGGAGACCCTGACGCACCTGTGACCTCCCGCGGCCCGCATGCGATAATTTTCGCGTGCTGCGCCGGACCTCCGGATCGAGCCTCTGCTACCGCTGCGGGCGCCTGAACCGCGTCGACGCCGACCGCTGCTTCTACTGCGGGGCGCCCCGCCCCGGCCTGTGGGGCTGGGGCCATCTCCTGGGGCGGCTCGGCGCCGACGTCGACGTCGCGCGGGTCGTCATCGCGGTCGCGGTCATCGCCTACGTGGCCTCGCTCGGGCTCGACCCCGCTGGCCTCTTCCGCTCACGCGGCCTCTTCAACCTGCTCTCGCCCTCGCAGAGCGCGCTGGTCGCTCTCGGCATGACGGGGTCACTCCCGTGGGCGGCGGGATACTGGTGGACGCTGCTCACGGCCACGTATCTGCACGGGGGCCTTCTCCACATCCTGTTCAATCTCCTCTGGGTCCGGCAGCTCGGGCCCGCGGTGGAGGAGTTCTACGGGCGCCCGCGCACGTTCCTGATCTTCACAGCGGCGGGGGTGGCCGGCTTCGCCCTGTCGAACGCCCTCGGCATCGCCTTCACCGTGGGAGCCTCGGGGGCGGTGTTCGGGCTGCTCGGGGCCATGGTGCACTTCGGGCGCAGCCGAGGCGGGGTCTACGGGGTGGCCATACTCCGTCAATACTGGCAGTGGGCGCTGGTGCTGTTCGTGCTGGGCTTCCTCATGTCGGGCGTGAACAATGCGGCCCACGCGGGCGGCTTCCTGGGCGGCTATCTGGCCGCCGCCGCGCTCGGCCACGAAGCGACGCGGCCGGAGCGGCCCTGGCACACCCTCGCCGCCATCGCCGTCGCCGCGCTCACGCTCTTGGCCTTCGGCCTCGCCCTGTGGACGGCCTTCGGCGTTAGGCTCTGAGCCTCCCCTAGCCCGCCTCCGCCTCCTCGCGGAAGGCGTCGATCTGCTCGGGCAAGCCGAACGCGCGCACGTGGTCCCCCGCGCGCAGAATCGTCTCCGCCGAGGGATTCACCACGACCTGGCCGCCCGGCCGCGTCACCGCGACGACGGTGACCCCGAGACGCTCGCGGATCCGCGCCTCGCGCAGGGACTGGTCGGCGAGCGCGCCCGGTCCCAGCGTGATGTCGGCGATCTGCGGCAGATGGTCCCTCGCCGGCCCCGCGCTCTCCACCTCGAGCAGCATCGCGCGGTGGAACCGCTCCAGATAGGCGATGACCCGGTCCCTCGGCAGGGCGAGGCGCCGGAGCGCGTGCCGGATGAGCGTCGCGGCGGCTTCCACCTCCGGCTGGATCACCTCGGTCGCGCCGGCACGGGCGAGCGCGTCGATCGCGCTCGGGTCGTGCGCCCGCACGAGCACGGGCGACTCGCGATTGAACCGTCGGGCGCGCTGGACGACGAGCCCGGCGCGATCGATCTCCGGCAGCGCGACCACCACGAGCGCGGCGTGGGCCACTCCCGCGCGCTCGAGGATACGGCGCCGGGTCGCGTCCCCGAACACGCACGGCACGCCCCGCTCGCGCAGGCCGCGGATGATGTCGGCATCGGTCTCGATGACCACGTACTGAACCTGGAAGCTCTCGAGGGCCTCGCCGATGGCGCTGCCCACCCGACCGAACCCGCACACGACGACGTGGCGCGCGGGCGGTGCCGTCTCCGTCCGGGGCGCCGGGACCGACCTCGACCCCGCCCGCAGCCAGAGGCGCAGGCGCCCCAGCCAGCCCGGGCCCACGCGCACGAGGAGCGCATTGAGCAAGATGCTGAGGAGCGACGCGGCCAGGATCGCGCTGTAGATGTCGTCGCTGACGTGGCCCGCGTTGCGCGCCACCTGGACCAGCACGAAGGAGAACTCGCCGATCTGGGCCAGCCCGATGCCCACGAGGAGCGAGGTGGACGGCGGGTGCCGGAACATCCACACCACGCTGGTGCGGATCACCGTCTTGCCCACCACCACCAGCAGCACCAGTCCCACCAGCAGGGGCACGTGGCTCAGCACCGAGCGCAGGTCGATGAGGGCGCCGATCGTCACGAAGAAGAGGGCGCCGAAGGCGTCCCGCAGTGGCAGCATGCGGGCGAGGGTCTCGTGGGCGTAGTCCGACTCGCTGATGATGAGGCCGGCGAGGAACGCACCCAGCGCGAGGGACAGCCCCACCGCCTGGGTCAGGGCCGCGGTGCCCAGCGCGATGGCGAGCGCGACGAGCAGGAACAGCTCCGCGCTCCGCATCCGCGAGATGTGGGTCATGAGCGGCGGGATCACGCGCGAGACGAGATAGAGGAACGGGAACAGGATGAGCGCCGCCTTCCCGAGGGCGAGGGCGATGGCGAGGAACCGACCGGGGCCGAGCTCGCCCAGGGACGGTAGCAGCACCATCAGCGCCACCGCCACCAGATCCTCGACGATCGACATGCCCATCATGATGCGGCCGTGTCGCGAGTGGAGCTCGCCGCGGTCGAGGAGGAGGCGCGCGAGCACCATGGTGCTCGAGACCGAGATGACCATCCCGATGACGAGCCCGGTGAACGCGCCCCATCCCACCAGGCTGCCCGCCGCCACCCCCATCCCCACGCACAGCAGGACGCCCAGGGGCCCGCCCAGCAGGGCTACCCACTTCACGCGCAGGAGGTCGCGCACCGAGAACTCGACGCCGATCGAGAACATGAGGAGCACGACGCCGATCTCGGCGAAGAGATCGAAGGAATGCGGGTCGGTGACGGATGGGCCCGGCGTGAAGGGGCTGATGATGAGCCCGCCGACGACGTAGCCGAGGATGAGCGGCTGCCGAAGCGCCCACGCCGCCGAGCCACCGATCACCGCGGCGAGAAAGACGAACGCGAGGTCGGCGAACACGCCGGCATCGGAGACCATGAGGGGCAATCTAGCACGCGACGGTCCCACCCCCTCCAGGGTCTTGCCGCTCCGTGCCGATTGGGTTAGACCTGTGCGGAGATGGGGGAGAAGGGACGCAGGACGGCCAAGGGGAGGCAGGAATGACGGAACGACCGAAGCGCAAGCCGGCCGCGCCCGCGATGGGGCGGCGGATCAAGGAGCTGGAGCAGCGCCTCGCGCACCTCGAGACGATGCTCGCGGAGGTACGCGCCGAGGCGGGGCGCTCCAGCGGGGCCACCCGCGCGCGCCTCGAGCGCGTCGCCGAGGCGGTCTCGGAGCGCATCGCACGCGCCCGCGACGCGTTGGGGACGTCCCTCGACCGCCTGAGCGACGCGCTCACCATCTCGCGGGAGCGTGTGGAGCGCGAGGTGGGTCTGCTCACCCGTGGGTTCCAGGCGGGGATGCGCGCCGGACGCGCCGCGTATCGCGGTGGCAAGGGACAGTCGTAGATTTCGCTTGGCCCCCCTTGACCAGGGGCCGAAAATGACATGATGCGCTACGTACTCTTCTGCCCCGACGGCCTCCTCGAGGACGTGGCGGGCGCCACCACCCTGCCGGGGGACGCCCCCGTGTACGTGGTGGCGCGCCCCGCGCTGCGGGCGCGCCTCGGCCGCACCGGCCGCCCGATCATCGTCGGCGACGTCACCGACGCCGACGTGTACGCGAAGGCGGGCAAGACGCACCGGGGCCCCATCGTGGTGGGCATGCCGCGCACGCGCCTCGGCCGCGCGGTGGCGGCGGCGCGGGAGGCCTTCCCCGACGTGCCGCTCCTCGCCGTCACCGACGATGCGCGGGCGGTGCCGGGCGTCACCACGGTGCCGCTCTCCAGCCTGGGCGAGTCGCTGATCCGCCCCGCCCTCGACCGCGCCACCACCCGGGCGCGGGTGGAGCGGATCCGCGCCCGGTTCGAGGACGCCGAGCGCGTGCTCATCCTCATGCAGGACGATCCCGATCCGGACGCCATCGCCTCCGCCCTCGCCCTCAAGGTGCTGCTCGGCCGCACGCGCACCTCCGCGCCGCTCTGCACCTTCGGGACGATCACGCGCCCGGAGAACCTGGCGATGTGCAAGATCCTCGAGATCGACGTGGAGGAGATCGACGCGCGCGCCCTCGAGCAGTTCGACCGCGTCGCCATGGTGGACGTCCAGCCTACGTTCCTCGAGGAGCCCATCGGCGAGGTGGATCTCGTCATCGACCATCACCCGGTGGAGCGGCCCTTCAAGTCCCGGATGAAGGACGTCCGCCCGAGCTACGGCGCCACCTCCACCATCCTCGTCGAGTACCTCCGCGCCGCCGACGTGAAGATCAGCCAGCGCCTCGCTACCGCGCTGCTCTACGGGATCAAGTCGGACACGCTCGGCCTGGAGCGCGGCGGCACTCGGGCCGATCTCGACGCGTTCGCGTACCTCTACCTTCTCGCCAACCACAACGCCCTCCGCCGCATCGAGCGGCCCGAGCTCTCCGAGGCCGCCCTCGACGTGCTCGCCCGCGGGCTCGCGGATCGGCGCATCGTCCATGCCGTGTTCTTCTCCCACCTGGGCCGGGTCGCGGTCGTGGACCTCGTCCCCCAGTTCGCCGACTTCGGGCTCCAGGCGGAAGGCGTGGAGTGGTCGGTGGTCTCCGGCGTCGTCGGCGCCGACCTGCATGTCTCCATCCGGAACGTGGGCTACGTGCGGAGCGCGGGTGAAGTAGCCCACGAAGCGTTCGGGGACCTTGGCTCGGCGGGCGGGCACCGAACCATGGCCAAGGCGGTGATTCCGATGGCGCGACTCGGCGATGCCGACGCCGGGGCCGGGCCCGCCGTCGCGGAGCGAGTGAGCCAGCGCTTCCTGCGCGCCCTCGGTATCAACGGCAGGGGGTAGTCGGCGGTGGTGATCATCTACATCATCATGATCGTCGTGGGCGCCGCCGCCGCCGTCTTCGCCATCCAGAACATCGATCCGGTGGTGATCCGCTTCCTCGGCTGGCGCGTCGAGGGCATGCCGCTCGCGCTCGTCATCCTGCTGTCGGCGTTCGCCGGGCTCGTGGTCGCCACCATGATCGCGATGGTGCAGCAGCTCCGTCTCTACTCGCGGATCCGCGCCCTCGAGCGCGAGCGGCCGCCCGCCGCCCCGCCCTCGCCGCCAGCGTCCCCGCCGTCGACCACGCCCCCGCCCCCGGGGCCGCGCCCATGACCGACACCGCGCGCCTCGGCGAGACCGTGCGCGACCTCCTCGAGGGCGGCCGCCACGAGCGTCTTGCCCAGACCCTGGAGGCGTCGCACGCCGCTGACGTCGCCGCGACCCTCCGCGACCTGCCGGTGCCCGAGCAGCGCACGCTGTTCCGGCTGCTGAACCGCGACCAAGCAGGCAACGTCCTTGCCGAGCTAGATGATCAGACGCTGCTCGAGCTGGTGCGGGCGCTCGACGAGACGGAGATCTCCGGCATTCTCGACCGCATGCAGCCCGCCGATGCCGCGCAGGTCATCGAAGAGCTGCCGGAGGAGCAGGCGGAGAAGGTCCTCGACCTCATGAAGGAGCAGCAGTCCGAGGACGTGCAGGAGCTGCTCGAGTACGGCGAGAAGACGGCGGGCCGCATCATGTCGCCGGAGGTGCTCGCCATCCACGAGTACGCCACGGTGACGCAGGCCATCGAGCACGTGCGGAAGTCCCCGGCGGCCAAGTCGGCCCGCGACCTCTACCTCGTGGACGATCACGATCACCTCGTCGGCGTGCTGCCGCTCCTGCGTCTGCTCACCGCCGACCCCGCCACCCCGGTACGGCTCCTCGCCCGGGAAGATGTGATGACAGTGACACCCGACACCGACCAGGAGGAGGCGGCGAAGCTGGTAGCCAAGTACGACCTGGTCACGCTGCCCATCGTGGATCGCGACCACCGGCTCCTCGGGGTGATCGGGGTGGACGACGTCATCGACATCATCCGTGAGGAGGCGACCGAAGACATTCAGCGCCTGGCCGGCGCCGCCGGGGACGAGACGGTGTTCGACCCCGCCGGCTCGGTATTCCCCAAGCGGCTCCTGTGGCGGCTGATCAACCTCGGGACGGCGATCCTCGCCGCCTCCGTCATCGGCCTCTTCGAGTCATCCATCCGGAGCCTCGCCACCCTCGCCATCTTCATGCCCATCGTCGCGTCGATGGGCGGCATCGGCACCACCCAGACCGCGACGGTCATCGTCCGTGGCCTGGCGCTGGGCGACATGACTTCCGCGCACCTGTGGCGGGTGCTCAAGAAGGAGGCCTGGCTCGGTCTCACCACCGGGCTCGCCAACGCCGCGGTCATGGCGGCCATCGCGTACTTCTGGAAGGGCCAGATCCTCCTCGCGGTCATCATCGGAGCCGCGCTCGTGTTCAACATGCTCGTCGCCGCGGTGGTGGGCGTCACTATTCCGATCGCGCTCAAGACCTTCCGCATCGATCCCGCCATCGCCTCGAGCGTCATCATCACGACGTTCACCGACGTGTTCGGGTTCTTCTCCTTCCTCGGTCTGGCGACTGTGCTGATCCGGTTTCTGCTATAATTCCACACGGAAAGAAACCACTTGGCAATCGCTCGCTCCCTATGATAAATCTTCGGCGGCTGCTCTACGCCGCACGGTGGGCACTGACTCGAGGAGGGTACCAAACGTGGACGTAGCGCTGGAGAAGCGGCAGGTCAAGCGGGCCTACAAGCTGTACGCTCCCGCCTACGATCTGGTCTTCGACTGGATCTTCCATCCCGGTCGCGAAGCCGCCATCAGACTCTGTGACATCCGCGCCGATCATCATGTGCTCGAGGTCGGCATCGGCACCGGACTCAACCTTCCGCTCTTCCCGCGGCGCACGCGCATCACGGGCATCGATCTCTCCGAGGAGATGCTGCGCAAGGCCAAGGAGCGCGTGCTCGAGCTCGGACTCACCAACGTCACGCTGCGGGCGATGGATGCCACCGTGATGGACTTCCCGGACAACGAGTTCGACTCCGCCGTCGCCACCTACACGATCAGCGCGGTGCCCGATCCGGTCGGCGTGCTCCGAGAGATGCGGCGGGTGGTGAAGCCGGGCGGCAGCATCGTGCTGCTCAACCACTTCCGCAGTGAGCGGCGCGTGATGGGGCGCCTGGAGGACATGGTGGCGCCGGTGTGCACTCGTCTCGGCTGGAAGTCGAACCTGCCGCTGGAGCCGCTGCTCGCCCAGGTCGGCCTGCAGCCGGAGATCTCCACCAAGGTCAATCTCTTCAACGGCTGGCGCCTCATCAAGTGCCGGAATAGCAAGTAGCCGTCGCACGCTGCGCCGGGCCGCCTTCCTCCTTCTCGCCGCACTCGTCACGCTGCCCGTCCTGCCCGCGGCGACCCGCGCCGTGCGCGCGGGCCTCTTCGTCGCCGAGTTTCTCTCCGAGGGCCGCTGGCGTCCCCTGAGCGCGGTCACCGACGCGCCGCTCCGTCGCCCCCTCGCCGCCTCGGACGGCGCGCGAGCGATCGACGTGGATCTCTACGCGACCGCTTTCCCCTCGACGCGTCCCGGCCTGGTGTTGGTGCACGGCCTCGCCGCGGCCGGCAAGGACGATCCGCGAGTGCGCGAGGCCGCCGCGCTCCTCGCGCGCGCGGGCTGGACCGTCGCGGCGCCGTCGGTGGAGGGTCTCATGCGCTTGCGGCTGCGGCCCGAGGATGCGGGCGCGGTGCGCGCCGCCGCTCTCGCCCTCCGTGATCTGGGCAGCCGCCCGATCGCCCTGCTCGCGGTCAGCGTGGGGGCGGGGCCGGCACTCGCCGCCGCCGCGGAACCCGACCTCGCGCGCGAGATCTCCGCGGTGATGCTGCTGGGCGGCTACGCCTCCGCGCGGGACCTCCTCCGCTTCACCTTGACCGGCACGGACGGCCACGGCGCGGTGGGTCACCGGCCGGACGAGGCGGCCATCGCCGCCTTCATCGCCGCCAATCCCGAGCTGATGGACGACGCGGGGCGCCGGCTCGCGGCCACTCGCGATCCCGCCGCGGTGGACGCCCTCATCGCAGCGCTTCCGCCCGCCTCCCAGCGGCTGCTCGACGCGCTGTCGCCCCTCGGGCGGCTCGAGGCACTCCGCGCTCCCCTCTTCCTCGTGCACGGGCACGACGATCCCGCGGTACCGGCGACGGAGAGCGCGCGCCTCGCTGCGGCCGCGGCGCGCGCTGGAAAGACCGTTCACAACGTGGTCGTCGGCGCCGTCGGCCACGTCGAGCCGGGCACGGGCGCGCGGCTCGCCGACCGGGGTCGGCTGGCCGCGATCTTCTATGCGTTCGCCGTCACTTCGGCGGCGTCAACCCCATCAGGCTGACCGCGTCGCGCACCGGCTGGTAGTCGCGGTCCGCGGCCTCGACGAAGCCGTCGATGTTGTAGATGTCCTTGAGCACCGCGGCGTGCTCGGGCCCCTTCATCGCCAGCAAGGCCTTCTTCACGCGGTCGAGCGTCTCCGCGGGCAGGCCGGGCCGGGCGCAGATTCCCGCCTCGGGGATCGGCGGCGTCTCTCCCACGAAGCCGAGCCGCGCCACCTGCGCGGGGTCCTTGAGATAGAGCTCGGGGGCCTTGTCGAACGACGCCGCCGCGTCCACCCGCCCGTGGATCAGCGCATTGAGCGCGGCGTCATGGCCGCCCGCAAAGAGGGCTTCCCTGAAGAAGGTCTTGGGGTCGCGGTCGCGCACGAGCCCTCGCTTGACGAGGAGCACCATCGGATAGATGTAGCCGGAGCTCGACGCCGGATCCACGAAGGCGACCGTCTTGCCCCGCAGATCCTCCAGCCGCTGGATGCCGCTGTCCTTCCTCACGTAGAAGCGCGCGGTGTACTCCACGCGCCCCTGCCAGATGTCGCGGACGATGATCTGACAGCCCGCCTCGCGGTTGGCGAGGACATATCCCACTGGATGCACGAAGGCGAGGTCCACGTGGCGGTTGCGCAGGGCCTCCACCACCCCCGCATAGTCCGACGCGACCCGCGCCCGGATGGGCACGCCGGACAGGCCCGTGAGCGCGCGGGCGAACGCGTCGCCCGCTTCCTGGAGCGCGGTGGGATCGCGTGAGGGCGTGAGCGCGAGGGTGAGGGGCGCGTCGGCGGCAATGCCGCGCGCGGCCGCCGCCGCGAGCGCGGCGGCGGTGAGGAGCCCGGTGAGGAGGCGCCGGGGGATCACGGGGCGGCGGCGGTGCCGCGCGCTCCCGCCGCATCCTCGTCGCGGCGTATCCCCCACCCCGCGAGGCGCGCGAGGAGCGTGTTCCGGTGCACGCCGAGGCGCCGCGCGGCCCGGCTCTGGTTCCAGTTCTCGCGCTCGAGGGCGCGCAAGATGTAGACCTGCTCGAAGCGGTCGCGCGCTTCCTTGAGCGACAGCGGCGCGCTCCCGGCCCCGCGGGTCGGCTCGTCGCGGAGCGCGAGGTCGAGCGGCAAGTCATCCAGGCGGATCACGGGGCGCGTAGCCAGCGCCACGCTTCGCTCGACGACGTTCTCGAGCTCGCGCACGTTGCCCGGCCAGTCGTAGGCGCCCAGCGACGGGAGCGCCCCGCGCGAGATCCCGCGCACGTCCTTCTTGAACTCCCGCGCGTACTTGCGGATAAAGTGCTCGACGAGGAGTGGGATGTCCTCCTTGCGCTCCCGGAGCGGGGGGATGGTGAGGGCGGCGACGTTGATCCGGTAGAAGAGGTCCTCGCGGAAGGCGCGCGCCCGCACGAGCTGGCGCAAGTCTTCGTTGGTGGCCGCGATCACGCGTACGTCCACCGGGATCGTCCGGGTGCCGCCGAGGCGCTCCACCTCGCGCTCCTGCAGCGCCCGCAGGAGCTTGGCCTGAAGGTCCACCCGCAGGCTTCCGACCTCGTCGAGGAAGAGAGTGCCGCCGTGGGCCAGCTCGAACTTGCCCAGCTTGCGCGCGTGCGCGCCGGTGAACGCCCCCTTCTCGTGGCCGAACAGCTCGGACTCGAACAGCCCCTCGGGCACCGCGGCGAGATTGACCGCGACGAACGGCTGATCGCGGCGCGGGCTCTGACGGTGGATGGCGCGCGCGACCAGCTCCTTGCCGGTCCCGCTCTCGCCGCTCACCAGCACGGTGGCGTGGGTCTGGGCCACCTGCGCGATCTGCTCGTAGAGCCGGACCATCGCGGGATGGCGTCCCACGAGCGCGTCGAAGCCGTGGGCGCGGTCGAGCTCGGCGCGGAGGTAGCAGACCTCGCGCTCGAGCACGCGCTGCTGGGCGGCCTGCTTCACGAGCAGCAGCAGCTCGTCCACGTCGAAGGGCTTCACGATGTAGTCGTAGGCGCCCGCCTTGATCGTGTCCACCGCGGTGCGGACGTCCGGCACCGCGGTCATGAGGATCACCGCGATCGAGTCATCGAGGGCGAGGAGCCGCGGCAGCACCACCGGGCCGCGCTCGCCGGGCAGGCGCACGTCGAGCAGCGCCACGTCCACCCGCCGGGAGCGCACGAGCGCGAGGGCGGCGGCGCCGTCCTCCGCCTCGAGCACCTCGAAATCGCGCTTGAAGATCTCGCGCAGCGACTCGCGCACCCCGGGCTCGTCGTCGATGACGAGCACGACGGGAAGCGGACGATAGACGTGGGAGGGATCGGGCTCGGCGGACACGGAGGTCAGGGTTTGCCCGGCTCGGCCGCCTTGAGGACGACGTACTCGTTGTTGCCGCCCCCGCCGCGCTGGAGGTAGACGGGGACGATCTCGCCCGGCTTCATGGTCGCGGTGAGGGTCATGAAGGTCTCGACGCTGGTGACGGGGCGGCGATTCACCTCGAGGATGGCATCGCCGACCCGGATCCCCGACTCCGCGCCCGCGCTGCCCGGCTTCACCCCGGTCACGACCACGCCGCTCCGCGCGGTGAGGCCGAAGCGCTCGGCCGCGTCCTGGGTGAGCGGCTCCACGGTGAGCCCGAGCCGCTCCTCGCGGGGAACGGCCGCCACCTGCACCTCCTCGTTCGGCTGCTCCCCGATCTTCACCGTGAGCGGGGTCGGCTTGCGGTCACGGATGACGGTCAGGCCGGCGGGCTTGCCCGGCTCCACCGCGGCGACCCGCCGCTGGAGGTCGATGACCTCCTTGATCGGCGCCCCCGTGAACTCGACGATGACGTCGCCCGGCCGCATCCCCGCCACCTCGGCGGGGCTGTCCTTCATCACATCCGAGATGAGGACACCACCCGTGGTGTTGATCCCGAAGCCGGCGGCGAGGTCGGGCGTGAGGTCCTGGATCACGATACCGAGCCAGCCCCGAATCACCCGGCCCTTGGCGATGAGCTGTCCCATCACTTCGCGGGCCATGTTGATGGGAATGGAGAAGCCAATGCCCTGCCCCGACGCCACGATCGCGGTGTTAATGCCGATCACCTTGCCCTGGAGATTGAGGAGCGGCCCGCCCGAGTTGCCGGGGTTGATGGACGCGTCGGTCTGGATGAACGCCTCGTAGGTCGCGACACCGACCCGGGTGCGCCCGGTCGCCGAGATGATGCCCGCGGTCACCGTGCGGTCGAGCCCGAAGGGATTGCCGATGGCGATCGCCCACTGCCCCACGCGGAGGCGGTCGGAGTCGCCGAGCTCCGCCACCGGGAACGAGCCGGAAGGCGCCTCGATCCGGAGCACCGCGAGATCCGTCTTGGGATCGCGCCCCACCAGGGTCGCCTTGAATTTGCGGTCGTCGGAGAGACCGACTTCGATCTCGGCGGCGTTCTCCACGACGTGGGCGTTGGTGAGGATCAAGCCCTGCTTGTCGACGATCACCCCGGAGCCGGAGGCGCGGCCATCGTCGCGCGGCGACCGCTTGCGGAAGAAGCGGTCGAAGAACTCCTGTCCGAAGAACTCCTTGAAGCGCTCCTCCATCTCCGGTCCGCCCGGCAACTCGGCGCCCCCGGGCCCTCGCTTGGATTTCACGGTGACGTTCACGACCGCGGGCATCACGCGGTCGGCCACCGAGACGAAGGCGCTCTCGAGCGCCTCGAGCACCCGCACCGAATCCGGGGTGGACGCGGACGGTGTCTGGGCGCGGCTCGCGGGCGGCGCGCCCAGCGCGACCATGGGCACGAGAGCGAGCACGACGAGCGCGCGACGGCACGGCCTGATCATGGATCGACCTCCGCGGGCCATCTTACTCTCGCGCCGCAGACACCGCCAGAGGCGAGACGAGTGTCACCTCGAGGATACGCCGGGTGGCGTCGGTGACGGGAGCCGCGCGGCCCCGGCGGATCCCCGCGATCCAGATGATGTCGCCGCCGGCCTCGACGAGCGGCACGCCGGCGCGCCGCCAGCGCGGCACGCCGGCGTCGATGAGGAAGGTCTTGAGCCGCCGCTCACCCGGCGCGCCCCACGGCAGGAAGCGATCGCCGACCCGCCGCGCGCGCACGGTGAGCCGGTCGGGCAGACGGTCGGCGTCGAACGCCGCGCGGCGCACGTCGGCCGCGGGCTTCCAGTCGGCGGGGCGGTCCACGCGGCGCGCGTCGAGCGAGGCGTCGATCTCGGGCAGGCCCAGCGCGCCGGGCACCCCCCACTCGCGCGTGACGAGGACGCGGCCGGCCGGGGGCCCCACCCGCACCCAGCGTCCGCTGCGCTCGCAGACGAGCGCGCCGAGTCGCGCCGCGCGCGGGCGCACCGGGTCCAGCACGCGGCGTAGCGCCCGCTCGCCGGGGGCGCGGCGCGCGCCGCCCGCCCCGAGCGTCTCCGCGGCCGCGCGCAGCACCTCGGCCCCCAGCTCCCCGGGCAGGGCGCCGAGCGCGCGGACGGGCAGCACGACGCCGTCGGCCTCGCGCGTCCCGAGCCGCGCCAGCACCGCGCGCGCCTCATCCTCGAGCTCCGCGACCAGCGCCCGGGCCGCGGCCGCGCCGTCCGCGAGCCGCGTGGCGATGGCGGGGTCGAGGCGCGCGGCGAGGAAGGGCAGCACGTCCGCGCGCACCCGATTGCGAAGGAAGCGCGGGTCGCGATTGGAGCCGTCCTCCACCCAGTCGATCCCCCGCGCGCGGAGATGGGCCTCGATGGCAGCGCGGGGAACTTCGAGGAGGGGGCGCATGTAAACGCCGCGCACGGGCGCGATGCCGCCGAGCCCGCGGGGGCCCGCTCCCTCGAGCAGGCGCATGATCACGGTTTCCGCCTGATCGTCCGCGGTATGGCCGGTGGCGATGCGGTGCGCGCCCACCACCGCCGCCGCGCGCCGCAGGGCGGCGTGGCGCGCCTGGCGGGCCGCCGCCTCCAGGCCCTCCCACGCCGCGCCCGGCGCGCGCTCGATTTCCACCCGCTGCACCTGGAGGGGAATGTCCCAGCGACGGCAGAGATCGGCCACGAAAGCCTCGTCTGCGCCCGACTCGGGCCGCAGGCCGTGATTCACGTGCGCGGCGTGGAGTCGGAGGTCGAGGCCGGGCGTGAGGGCACGGAGCACGTCGAGCAGCGCCACCGAGTCGGCGCCGCCGGAGACGGCCACCAAGACGACGTCGCCGCCTCGGAGCATCGCGTGGCGGCGGATGGAAGCGAGCGCGCGGTCAGGCAGGCTACTGGCGATGGTCACATTGCAGCCCGACCCACACCTCGCCGTCCTCGAAGTACTCCTTCTTCCAGATCGGCACCGTCTCCTTGAGCGTGTCGATGGCGAAGCGACAGGCCTCGAAGGCCTCCCCGCGATGGGCGGTGGACACCGCGATGAGCACGCTCGACTCACCGATCTCGAGGCGGCCGATGCGGTGGACGAGGGCGAGCTTACGGATGCCCGGAAACCGTGTGCGGGCCGCGGCGGCGATCTCGCGCATCTTCGCCACCGCCATCGGCGCGTGCGCTTCGTACTCGAGGAACTTCACGCGGCGCCCGCCCGTCTGATCGCGCACCACGCCGGAGAAGAGGACGATCGCCCCCGCGCCGCCATCCTCCACCGCGGCCATGAGAGCCGGCTCGGAGAGGCGCGCCTCGGTGAGCTCCACGAGGTCGGGGGTGTCGGCAGGCCCGGCGCTGCCGCCGCTGACCGGTGGGAACAGGCAAAGCTCCTCGCCGGGACGGAGCGCGCGGTCGCTCTCCACGTAATCCTGATCGACGGCGAACAACGTGAAAGGGCGGTATGCCGAGAGCGCGGGGAAGCGGCTGGACACCGCCTCCCACGCCGTCTCGACCGTACCGCCCTCGGGAAGCTCGACCTCGACACGGTCGCGCCCGGCCGCTTCGCGGTACCGCGCGAACAACCGCACCTGCACCTTCATGCGCGGGACTCGCGCGTGCTTAGAACTGGTGAGACGAGCCGCAGCCGCAGGACGACTTCACGTTGGGGTTCTTGATCGCGAAGCCGGCCCCCAGCATGTTGTTGTCCACGTAGTCGATCTCGCTGCCATCGAGATAGGGCAGGCTGCGGGAATCGACGAACACCTTCACGCCGTGGGACTCCACGATGTTATCGTCCGCGGCGGCCGTGTCGTCCCAGCCCAGCTCGTAGGACATCCCGGAGCAGCCGCCGCCAACGAGGCGGATCCGCAGCCCCCACTCGGGCTTGCCCTCTTCGAGCCTGAGCTCGGAGATCTTCTTCGCGGCCGTTTCGGTCAGCGTCACCATGCCTGCCTCCTTGAAAAGTTCATGATTCGTCGGGCGTTCCACGCTCCCGCACGCTCAGTATACATCAGAGGTTCGGCTCTCGTCCCGGGAGCCCATGGGTGAGGCGCCGCGCGCGGCGAGAACGCGCCAGCCTCAGAGCACCCCCCGGGAGGGCATGAGCGTCAACTCCTCCAGCGCGGCATTCGGCTCCAAGGTGGCCATCAGGAGCGCGGCCGCCGCGACCTGCGCCGGCCGCACCATGAGCTTCCGGTCCGGCGCCCCTGGGATCGCGTCCCAGAGAGGCGTGTCCACCGCCCCCGACGAGAGCACCCCCACCCGCACGCCCGTGCCACGGAGCTCCTCGGTGAGCACGCGGGCGAGACCCAATAGACCGTACTTGGACGCCGTGTAGGCCGCGCTGCCCGGCAGGGTGCGGCTCGTCACCATGGAGCCGACCAGGATGATGGTCCCGCGGCGCTGGGCCAGCATGGGCGGCAGCGCGGCCCGGCACGAGAGATAGGCGCCCCGGAGATTCACCGCCATGATCTCATCCCAGTCGGCGGGGCGCGAGTCCGCCAGCGGCCCGAACGTGGCCACACCCGCGGCGGCGACGAGGAGGTCCAGGCGGCCCAGCTCGGCGACGGTGCGCTTCACGCACGCGGCGATGGCCGGCTCCTGGCGGACGTCGGTGGGCACGGCGAGCGCGCGCCCACCCGAGGCGTGGATCGCCTCGGAGACCTGGCCGAGCTCGCGGGCGGATCGGGCGGCGAGGGCGACCGCCGCGCCCTCGGCCGCGAAGGCCTCGGCCACCGCGCGGCCAATGCCCCGCCCCGCGCCGGTCACCAGGGCGACCTGGCCGGCCAGCCGCGCGTCGCTCACAGCATCGAGCCGCGCGACTTGATCAGCTCCATGAACTCCGCCCGCGTCTCCGGCCGGTCCCGGAACGCGCCGAGCATGGCGGACGTCACCGCCTTGGAGTTCTGCTTCTCCACCCCGCGCATCAGCATGCAGAGGTGCAGGCCCTCGACGACCACCGCGACCCCCCGCGGCTGGAGCACTTCGTCGATGGTGTGGGCGATCTGGGTGGTGAGGCGCTCCTGCACCTGCAGGCGCCGGCTGAACATCTCCACCAGCCGGGGGATCTTCGACAGGCCCACGATCTTCCGGGACGGCATGTACGCGATGTGGGCGCGCCCGAAGAATGGGAGGAGATGATGCTCACAGAGGGAGAAGTAATCGATGTCCTTCACCACCACCATCTCGTCGTATTCCTCAGTGAAGAGGGCGTCGTTGAGCACGTCCTCCACGCGCTGCTGGTAGCCGGACGTCAGGTACTCGTAGGCCTTGGCCACGCGGGCGGGAGTCCTCTCGAGTCCCTCGCGGGTCGGGTCCTCGCCAAGCTCCTTCAGGAAGTCGTAGATCAGCCGCTCGATGGTCGAGGCGTTGTTCACGGGCGCTCCTTCGGCCACAGGACTCAGCCGCAGTACTCGAAGGTGTTGTTGGCGGTCTCCACCACCGCGACGCGGACGAGCCGACCGGCGGGCAGCGCGGCAGCCAGCCAGCCCCAGAAGGTCCGCGCGAGGTTCTCGCCGGTGGTGATCACGCCGTCGAGGGCGGGCACCGCGCTCGAGAGATCGTAGTGATCTACGCGGTCGAGGAGCACGCGCGCCACCGTCGCGTCGAGCTCGCCGAGATCGCCCGCCATCCCGGTGGTGGGATCGAGGGTGCCGGTGAGCGTGACCTCCACGGTGTAGTTGTGCCCGTGAGGCCGGAAGCACTGACCGTAGAGGCGCGCGTTGTCGTCGTCGGAGAGGGCCGCGCTGGCGAGGCGGTGGCCCGCGCTGAAGTGGAACGACCGGGTCAGGCGGTACTCGCTCACGGACCGAGGAACTCCACGTAGAAGGTGGGGTCCTCCCAGAGGCGCAGCCGGTACAGCCGCTCGCCCAGCTTGGGCGCGAGGAGATCCCAGCACGACCGCACGAGGTTCTCGGTGGTGGGAATGCGGCCCTGGACGAAGAAGGGATCGGCGTTGAGGTCGGCGTGATCGAAGCGCGTGATCACCGCCTCGCCGACGAGCCGCTTGAGCTCGGCGAGATCCATCACCATGCCGGTACGCTCGTCCACCGTGCCGCCCAGCGTCACCTCGAGGGTGTAGTTGTGGCCGTGGGTGACGGTGAGCGAGCCGAACGCCCGCGCGTTCTCCTCGGCGCTCCACGTCGGCTGCCAGTACCGGTGGGCCGCGGAGAACGTGAATTTCCGGGTGACGTAGACGGGACCGGGGGTCATAGGACCTCGTTCGTCAATCTTACCGTGTCGAGGAAGCGCTGCGCGACCCTCTCGGGGGTGAACGCAGAGGCGCGACGGCGGCCCGCCTCACCGAGCGCGCGCGCCCGGTCGGGATTACCCAGCATTGCGGCCAGGGCCTCGGCGAGGGCCGCCGGGTCGCGCGGCGGGACCAGCACGCCGGTCTCGCCGTCCAGCACCACCTCGGGCACCGCGGCGGTCCGGCACGCCACCACGGGCAGGCCGGCCGCCATCGCCTCAAGAAACACGATCCCGAAACCCTCCTGCACCGATGGCAGGCAGAAGCACTGCGCGCTCACGTACTCCGCCGCGAGCTGATCGCGGGTCACGTCGCCCAGCAGGGTGACCGTGTCCCCGAGCCCGAGTCCGGCGTGCATCCGGTTCATTTCTTCCCAGTCCGGCCCCTTTCCCACGATGCGGACGCGGGCGGCGGGATTCACCCCGCGCAAACGCGCCGCCGCGTGCAGCAGATCCGCGAAGCGCTTCCGCGGGTACATACGCCCCACCGCGAGCACGGTGGGTCCGGCGCCGTCGCGCCGCGGGGCGGCGGCGAAGCGCGCCTGCCAGTCCGCGAGATCGATGGCCTCCGGCACCACCGCGACCCGCGCGGGCGGGACCGCGTACACCTCGGCGGCGATGCGCGCGGAGTACGCGCTCGGCACCAGCACGAGATCCGCGCGCTCCGTGTTGCGCCGCTCCCAGCGCGCCTGCACGCCGAGGAGCACGCGCACCCAGCCCCGCTCGTTGCGCAGCTCGTCGGCGATGATGCCTTTGAGCATGACCACGAATGGTTGGCGGCGCCGACGCGCCCACAGGAAGCCGTCGAGATCGCAGCCGACGACGAGATCGGCGCGGGCGGGCGGGCGCCACACCGCCTCCACGTTGTAGCGCCACCGGTCGAAGGTGTGAAAGCCGGTGCGGCGACCGAGCGGCCGTATCTCCACCTCGTGGCCGAGCGTGACGAGTCCGCGCTCGAAGTTGGCGAGCGCGACGAAGGTGCCGCTGCCCTCACGGGGGTCGAGGGGCGTCGAGGTGAGGACAGTGATCCGCAGCGGCCGCGTCCGCGCGCGCGGCGAGAGCCGGTCAGCGGCCCTCGAACCGGGGGGCGCGCTTCTCGAGGAAGGCGCGGGTGCCTTCCTTGTAGTCGTGGCTGTTGAAGGTCTCCAGACCGAGCTGGGCGAGATGCTGGCGGTGGCGGTCGGTGATCCCCTCGAAGATGGCGCGCACCTGGGTCTTGGTGCCGCGGATGGAGAGGGGCGCGTTCGCCGCCACCTTCCGAAGGTACTCGTAGGTGTAGCCTTCGAGATCGGCGGCGGGGACCAGCCGCTGGATGAAGCCGATGCGGAAGGCCTCCTCGGCCTCCACCGTGCGCGCGGAGTAGAGGATATCCTTGGCGTAGGCGGGGCCCACGAGGTCGACGAGCTGATGGACGGGATCGAGCCCGTAGATGATGGACAGCCGTGCGGCGGGAATGCCGAACTTCGAGCCCTCGGCGGCGAAGCGAAGATCGCAGGCCATCGCCAGGGCCATCGCGCCGCCCATGCAGAAGCCGTAGACCATCGCCACGGTGGGCTTGGGACAGTGGCGGATGGCGCCGTACGCCGCCTCGGTCTGGGTGTTGTAGTGCAGCGCGGTCGCCGTGTCCTTGCGATTCTCCTCGAACTCCGAGATGTCCGCGCCGGAGGCGAAGGCCTGCGTCCCCGCGCCGCGGTAGACGATGGCCCGCACGGAGTCGTCGGCGGAGAGGCGCTGGGTGACCTCGCCGATCTCCGTCCACATCGCGAGGCTCAGCGCGTTGCGCATCTTGGGTCGGTTGATCACCACGGTGGCGATGCCGTCGGCGTGCTCGACCAAGATGAGATCGCTCATTGTGAGGCCTCCGGGATGGTGGCGGCGGGAGGACTCGAACCTCCGACACGGGGCTTATGAGACCCCTGCTCTGCCACCTGAGCTACGCCGCCAAAATGGCGTGGACACGAAAATCGCGTTTGTTATAATCCCGCCGAACGGAGTCCAACAGTAGCGACTCTCATCTCTCAAGTCAAGCACGGCAGGCGTCTGGAGGGACCATTCATGGCATGGCTCGGTACTCGGCCATGGACTGCGGAGCAAGACGAGCGTATCTACGCCCGCCAGGAAGACGAAGAAGAAGACGACGACGTCGAGGACGAGGATGACGACGACCTCGACGACGAGGATGACGACGACGATCTCGACGACGACGACTTCGACGACGATCTCGACGAGGACGACGACGACCTCGACGACGAGGATGACGACGACGAGGACGACGACGACCTCGACGACGACGAGGATGACGAGGACGACGAGGACGAGTAGCGAACGGGCAATAGCTGCGTAATCCCCTTCAACGCGGAGGGCATCACATGGCACTCATGTCCGAAGCTGGCTGGCTCTTCCTCCTACGCTGGATCCATTTCCTCTCCGGCATCACCTGGATCGGGCTGCTCTACTACTTCAACTTCGTCCAGACGCCGTTCTTCGCGGAGACGGAGGCGCCGGTGCGGACGGGGGCGCAGCAGAAGCTCCTGCCGCGCGCGATGTGGTGGTTCCGGTGGGGCGCGATGATCACGTTCATCAGCGGCTGGCTCTACCTCCTGCACTGGTGGATCGGCAAGGTCGGCTTCGCGGCGGGCGTGGGGGCGTGGGCGATCCTCCTCGGCGGCCTCCTCGGCTCCATCATGTGGGCCAACGTGTGGTTCATCATCCACCCCAAGCAGAAGATCGTGATCCAGAACGCGCTCGACGTCGGGGCCGGGAAGCCGGCGAATCCCGCCGCGGCGCCCGCGGGGGCGCGGGCGGGGCTGGCGTCCCGTACGAACACGATGCTCTCGATCCCCATGCTGTTCTTCATGGGAGCGGCCAGCCATCTCCAGACGCTCGGCATGCCGCGCTCGGGCGTGGTGTTCTGGGTCGGCGCGGTCATCGTCATGCTGCTGGTGGAGATCAACTGCCTCAAGGGCACGCCGGGCAAGGGCGCCGCGAAGCCCCTCGCCACCGTGTCCGGCACGCTGTGGGCGGGCTTCATCCTCGCCGCGGTCTTCTACCTCTGGTTCGAGGTCATGCGCGGGTAGCCAATCCCGCCGCCTCATCGCGTCACCCGACGCCGGACGGAACAGCCTTCCGTCCGGCGTCATGGTCACTGGAGATACGCCGCGAGGTCGGCCACGTTCTGGGCGAGATCGGGCCGCGGCGGCATGACCTTGGTGGGGCGCTTCGGCGTGTAGCCGGCAGGATACTCCCCGCGCACCACGCGCGCCTCGACCAATGCGCGCGACGCGCCCTTGACCGCGGGGCCGATCGGCCCGTCCTTCGTGGGGTCGGGATTGTGGCAGGCAATGCACTGCCCCAGCCAGACCTGCTTGCCCTTGTCGGCGGAGCCGACGGTGCCGATGACCGAGCTCGCGGGCGCGGAGGAGCTCGCGGGGGCGGGGGCGCTTTCCTTCTTCTCGGGAGGCGGCGTCGGCTGATCCCCGCAGCCGGCGAGGAGCAGCGCGAGAGCGACCGCCGTGCGCGCGCCGCCGCCGCCGCTCACCCGGCGAGGTCCTGGGCGAGCGCGGCGATGACCTCGGGCTCGAGGCGGGTGCGCGCCCGCTCCGCGGGATGCTCGACGACCAGGTATACCTCGGACTTCGGGAACGCGCGGACCGCTTCCGGAGAGAAGCGGAACCGCACGAAGTGCACGGCGGCGAGCTTGCCCTTCTCCTCGTCGGAGTGGCCGGCCTCGAACTGGCCGGGCACCGCGAACTCACGGCCGATCTGCAGCCACACGCATTGGCCGCGGTCGATGCCGGCCAGGCGGTCCAGGGTCGGCTTGATCCGCGCCATGTCCTCGACCTCGATGAACATCGTGGCGGACAGCTCGCTCGGCTCGGGCAGGAGCGCGTTGTAGACGTCGATCTCCTCCTGCACCTTGTCCTCGGCGGCGATCCGCTCGGCGCGGCACATCTCCTGGATCTGGAAGAGCACGGTCTCGCGATTCTCGAAGACGAAGGAGAGGTAACGGCCGACGCCGACGCGGCGGCGGCGCTTGACCTCGATGATCCGGGCGCGGCGCGCCTCCCGGACCTTCTCGTACTCGAAGAAGTTGACGACGTCGGCGAGGCGAATCTTGTCCATGGTGTGCTCAGGCGTCACCGTCGACGGGAAGCCCATAGGCGTCGGCGAGGATGCGGATCGGGTGCTGCGCGGAGCGCCCAGTACCCTGGTTGATCTGGAGCGCGGCGAGCGGACAGTCGGTGGCGACCCGATCGGGCGCCGCCGCCTCGATCTCCTTGAACAACGGCTCCGCGACCTTCATCGAGAGCTCGAAGAACTCCTTCTTGATGCCCCAGGTGCCGTCCACCGCGGAGCACCGCTCGATGGTCTCGACGGCGGCGCCGGTGAGCCGCAACACGTCCGCCGAGCGCGTGCCCATGTTCTGCGCCTTGAGGTGACAGGGCAGCTGATAGGCGATCTTGCCGGGGGCGTTCGGGAAGCGTGTGTCGAGCCGCCCCTCGGCGTGGAGCCCGGCCAGGTACTCGAAGAGGTCACGCGTGCTCCGCGCCACGAGGTTGGCGTCCTCGGAGCCGTCGAGCCACGGGTACTCCTGCTTGAGCATGTACGAGCAGGTCGGTCCCGGCACCACGATCTCGCGGCCCTCGCGCACCGCGCGCGCCAGGGAGGCGACGTTGTCGGCGATGAGGGCCTTGGCCTCCTTCATCGCCCCACCGTCGAGATACGGCATGCCACAGCAGCGCTGCGCGGGCACGGTGACGTCGACGCCGTTCTTTTCGAGCACCGCGACGGCGGCCTTGCCGGTGGCGGGATCGTTGTACTCCACCGAGCATGTGGCGAAGAGGGCCACGCGCTTGTCGGCGGCGGGCGCGCCCGCCGCGGAAGCCGGCCGCTTCCGCTGATCGAACCAGCGCGAGAAGGTCTCGCGGTGAAAGAGCGGGAGCTTCCGGTCCCGGTGGATGCCCACCACCGCCTGCATCAGCGCGCGATTGGGCGGGAACGCGTTCATCCAGTTCGAGAGCGGCGCGGTCATGCTGCCGAGCCGTCCCACCAGCCCCGTGCTGCCGAGGAAGCGGTCCTGCAGGGTCACGCCCCGCGCCCGCGCCTCGGCCGAGCGCGCACGCAGCATCAGGCGGGGGAAGTCGACCTGCCAGCGGTGCGGCGGCGTGTACGGGCAGTGGTTGTAGCAGAGCTTGCACTGATAGCACAGGTCGACGACTTCCTTGACGTCCGCGGCGGGGAGCTTGTCCACGTCGCCGTCCACCGTGTCGACGTCGAGCCGGTCGAACATCACCTTGAACGACGGGCAGAGCGGCAGGCAGCGCCGGCAGCCCGCACAGATGTCGTAGACGCGGCGCAGCTCCTTGTCGACGCTGGCTTGCTTCCAGAACTCGGCTTGTCGGATGTCGAGGGTCATGGGTCGGCGCGCCGGCCCGATCGAGCGCGACCGGGCCGGCGTCCAGGCTCTTCGGGAAGCTAGATGGCGTCCGCGGGATCCTTGCCCGCCACCTGCGTGAGGCCCTTGCTGAAGCGGCCGGCGTGCGACTTCTCGGCCTTGGCCAGGGTCTCGAACCACTCGGCCAGCTCGGCGAAGCCCTCGTCACGTGCGGTCTTGGCCATGCCGGGATACATCTGGGTGTACTCGTACGTCTCGCCGGCGACGGCGGCCTTGAGGTTCTTCTCGGTCTTGCCGATGGGCTCGCCCGTCGCCGGATCACCCACTTCCTTCAGAAAGTCGAGGTGCCCGAACGCGTGGCCAGTCTCGGCATCGGCGGTGTCCTTGAAGAGACCGGCAACGTCGGGGAAGCCCTCGATGTCGGCCACTCGGGCGAAGTAGAGATAGCGGCGGTTCGCCTGCGACTCGCCCGCGAACGCTTCCTTGAGATTCTCGAAGCTCTTGCTTCCCTTCAGGCTCTTCCCGGCCATGAGATCCTCCTCTCCTCCCGCGGGACGCGCCCGCGTGGATGGGTCAGGGTGAACGACGGGGCCGCCCGGCGCGAGGGCGGCCCGGCTCGCGGCGTCCGGCGCCGGACCGGCACGCGGGACAGCGGCCAAAGAACTCGATACGCTGATGGGTGATGGTGAGGCCGTGGGCCGACTCCACCCGCGCCGACACCGCCCGGGTCTGGGGCTCGCAGAGCGGACCCTCGACGTCGAGGATGCGTCCGCAGCCGACGCACGTGAAGTGGTGGTGCCGGCCGAGATTGCCGTCGAACCGCGCGTGCGGCCCGGGCAGCTCCTGCACCAGCCCCTCCTCGACGAGAAGCCGGAGGTTGCGGTAGACGGTGCCGAGGCTCACGCGGGGCAGGCGCCGGCGCACCATCCGGTGCACCCATTCGGCGGTGGGATGCGACCCCGTCCCCCGCACCACCTCGAGCACCACGCGGCGCGGACCGGTGAGGCGCAGCCCCCGCTCGCGCAGCGCGCTCGCCGAGGCTTCGGGAGCGGGCGCGGCATTTCTAGGAATGATTCTCATTTCCGCGGCCAGCCTACCCGCGCCGGCGCGGCCTGTCAAGGCCGGACGCGGCGAGGCCGGCGCGGGCGACGACGCGCGGTTGCTCCCCCCTCGGACCATCCTGTAGACTCAACACCTCAGGAGGACCTGTCCGAATGCCTCAGCCGTCTTGGCTCCGCATCGAGGGAGCCCGGCAGAACAATCTCAAGAACGTCTCGCTCGCCATCCCCCACGACAAGGTCACGGTGATCACGGGGGTGTCAGGATCGGGCAAATCGTCCCTCGCGTTCGACACGCTCTTCGCCGAGGGGCAATGGCGGTACGTGGAATCCCTCTCGACGTACGCCCGCATGTTCCTCGAGCGGGTGGATCGCCCGGACGTCGACCGCATCGAGCACGTGCGGCCCGCCATCGCGCTCGAGCAGAAAAACCCCGTGCGCACCGCCCGGTCCACCGCCGGAACCGCCACCGAGCTCTACGACTACCTCCGGCTGCTGTTCGGCCGCATCGGTCGCGTGCACTGCTCGGAGTGCGGCGAGGAGGCGCGCAGCGACGCCGCGGAAAGCGTGGCCGAAGCGCTCGTGCGCGATCACGCGGGCGCGCGCGCCCTCATCTGCTTCCCGCTCGCCGCGCCCGCCGGGCCCGACCCTCGCGCGATCTACGCCGCCCTCCTGCGCCGAGGCTTCGCCCGGGTGAAGCTGGACGGCGTGCTCCACGAGCTGGCCGACGCGACGGGGCGCCCCGCCGATCTGCCCGCGCCCGCGGCGGGCCAGACCATCCTGGTCGTCCTCGACCGGGTCGCGCTCGGCCGCGAGGCCCGGCGTCGCGTGGCGGAGTCGCTGGAGGCCGCGCTCGCCGAAGGTGAGGGCCGGGCCGAGGTCGACGTACTGGAGCGCGAGGTGATCTCGGTCAGCCGCGAGTATCGCTGCCCGCGCTGCGAGACCCCGCTCACCCGGCCTCAGCCGCTCCTCTTCTCCTTCAACCATCCCCTCGGCGCCTGTCCCGAGTGCAAGGGCTTCGGCAACATCCTCCGCTACGACGAGAACCTGGTCGTGCCCGACCAGACGCGCAGCCTCGCCGACGGCGCGGTCGAGCCCTGGACCCATCCCTCCGGCCGCTGGTACCAGAAGCAGCTCCTCAAGGCGGCGAAGAAGCGCGGGGTCGACGTGACCCAGCCGTACGCGGAGCTGCCCGCCGCCGACCGCGAGTGGGTGTACGCGGGCGCCAACGGCTACACGGGCATCCAGGGCTTCTTCGAGGAAGTGGAGTCGTACCGCTACAAGCTGCACGTGCGCGTCTTCCTCTCCCGCTACCGGAGCCAGTCGCGCTGCCCCCGCTGCGCGGGGACCCGGCTCAAGCCGGAGGCTCTGTCCGTCCGCGTGGGCGGGGCCACCATCGCCGAGCTCTGCGACCGCACCGTCGAGGATCTCGCCGCCTTCGTGGACGGGCTCACCCTCACGCCGTTGGAGGGCGCGGTGGCGCGCGACGTGCTGCGCCTGCTCCGCGCCAAGCTCTCGTTCTTGCTGCGGGTCGGCCTCGGCTACATCGCACTGTCCCGGCAGACGCGCACGCTCTCCGGCGGTGAGGCGCAGCGGATCAACCTTGCCAATCAGCTCGGCGCCCAGCTCGTGGGGACGCTCTACATCCTCGATGAGCCCTCCATCGGGCTCCACGCGCGCGACACCGCGCGGCTGGCCGAGCTGTGCGGCGAGCTCGCCGACGCCGGCAACACCGTGGTGATCGTCGAGCACGACCGCTCGTTCATCCAGTCCGCCGACTACCTGGTCGAGATGGGCCCGGGCTCGGGCGACCGCGGCGGCAACGTGACCTTCGCGGGCACCCAGGCGGAATTCGCGCGCGACCCGCACTCGCTCACCGCGCGGTACCTGACCGGGCGCGACGGGATTCCGCTCCCCCTCACCCGCCGCGAGGGCCGCCGTGCCCTCGTAGTCCGGGGAGCGCGGGCGCACAACCTCCGGGACGTCGTCTTCCGTCTACCGCTCCATACCCTCACGTGCGTCACCGGCGTGTCCGGCTCGGGCAAGTCGACGCTGGTCCACGACACGCTCTACCGGGCCGTCGCCCGCCACTTCAAGGCCGACTTCAAGGCGCCGGGCGAGCACGACGAGGTCCGCGGGCTCGAATACCTCAAGGGCGTGCGCCTGATCGACCAGGAGCCCATCGGCCGCACCCCGCGCTCGAACCCCGTCACCTACGTGAAGGTGTTCGACGAGATCCGCAAGCTGTTCGCCGGCCTGCCGCGCGCGCGCACGCTCGGGCTGACCGCGGGGGCCTTCTCCTTCAACGTGCCCGGGGGGCGCTGCGAGGCCTGCGAGGGCGGCGGCTATCAGAAGCTCGAGATGTACTTCTTCGAGGACGTGTACGTGACGTGCCCCGAGTGCGAGGGACGCCGTTACCGCCCCGACGTGCTGCGCGTGACGTACAAGGGGAAGAACATCAGCCAGGTGCTCGAGCTCACGGTGGACGAGGCGGTGGAGTTCTTCGGGGCGCACACGGTGCTCGCGCGCCGGCTCAAGCTCCTCCAGGAGGTGGGTCTCGGTTATCTACGCCTCGGCCAGCCCGCCACCACACTGTCGGGCGGCGAGGCGCAGCGGCTCAAGATCGCCGCCGAGCTGGGGACGCGGCAGACCGCCGATCATCTGTACGTGCTCGACGAGCCCACCACGGGTCTTCACCTCGACGACGTGAAGAAGCTCCTGCTCGTCCTGAACCGCCTGGTCGACGGTGGCAACACCGTGCTGGTGGTCGAGCATCACCTCGACGTGATCAAGACGGCGGACTGGGTGGTGGACCTCGGACCGGAGGGCGGCGCCGCCGGCGGCGCCATCATCGCGGAAGGTACGCCCGAGCAGGTGGCGCAGGTGGACGGCTCCTACACCGGCAAGTATCTCCGTGAGGCGCTGCCGCGCCCGAACGGGCGGGCCGCCCATGGCCGGACCGGATGAACTTCCACCACCTGCTCGAGGCGGTGGGCATCCTCGCCATCGGGCTTCTCTTCTACTCGTCCGCCTACCCCCGCCTCCTCGGCCCGGCGCGCCGCGAGCGCGGGGCCCGCGCCCTCCTCCACGGCGTGGCCTTCGGCGCCCTCACCGTCGCGATGATGGCCTCACGCATCGAGATCTCGCCGGGCATCTTCGTCGACGCCCGCGTCGTGCCCGTCGCGCTCATCGGCTTCTTCGAGGGCACGCCGGCCGCTCTGATCGCGGCCGCGGTGGGGAGCGTCTATCGCGTCTCGATCGGCGGCTCTGGCACGGGCGCCGGTATCTTCTCGCTCGTGTCGGTCGCCACCGCCGCCGGACTCATCCGGGAGTGGGCGCGCCGCGAGGGCGGGCCGCGCACGCGCCACGCCCTCGCCCTCGCCGGCGCCACGTACGCCTTGACCGTGCTCGGCTTCGCCCTCATCGGACGCCGGGGCCTCGAGCTGTTCAGCGACATGTGGCTGGCCTACCTGGTGACGTGCCTCGTCGGTGTCGCGCTGATGGCGCGCCTGTTCGACGACGTCCCCGAGCAGTTCCGGCTGAGCGCCGAGCGCGCGCGCTTCCGCGCCGTCCTCGATGAGGCCACCGACGCCATCCGCATCATCGACTGCGGCACCCAGCGCATCGTGGACGTCAACCGCGCCGACTGCACGCTCTCCGGCCTCACCCGCGATGAGCTCGTGGGGCGCGACCGGCGGGACTTCTGGCCGGAGGATCCCGAGCGGCGACGGCTCCAGGAGTCGGCGTTCGCGGAGACCTATGCGACCGGATTCACCCAGACGCTCGGCTCCCCGTTCCGGACGGGCGGGGGCGAGACGATACCCGTGGACACCACCCGCCACGTGGTGCGCTTCCACGATCGCCGCTACGAGATCATCATCTGGCGCCCGGCGCGCGAGCGGATGGCAGCGGAGGCGGCCGCACGGGAGACATCCGACCTGCGGGCGGCCACCCTCGTCGCGCGCGCCGCCGCCCACGAGATCAACAATCCGCTGGCGGTGATCCTCGGCTATCTCCAGCTGCTCGAGGGCCGGTGGCCGCCCGACAGTCGGGAGGCGAAGTGGCACGTGCAGATGGTCGAGGCGGGAGGGCGGATCCGCGACGCGGTGGGACGGCTCAACCGCCTCATCAAGGTCGAGGCACGGCCCACCGCGGGTGAGTCGCCCGCCATGCTCGACTCGGTGAAGTCGAGCCAGCCGGGCGGGACGCCCGCTGCCGCGTCCCCCGCGCCCGCTCCCGCGGCGTCCCCGGCGCCGCCGCCCGCCATCGCACCCGACCGTTGAGCGCGCGCCTCTACCACGGCTGGATCATCGTCGGCGGCGCCTTCGTCGTCCTGCTGCTCGCCTACGGCACCCAGTACGCGTTCGGCGTGTTCTTCGCCGCCCTCCTCGCGGAGTTCCACTGGAGCCGCGCCAGCCTCTCCGGCGCGTTCTCCCTCTACACCCTCGTGTACAGCGCGTTCGGTCTGGTCGCCGGCCGTCTGACGGACCGCTGGGGTCCACGGATCGTCATCGCGACCGGCGGCGTGCTCCTCGGCGCCGGCCTCGCCGGCATGAGCGCGGTCACCGCGCTCTGGCAGCCCTACGTGCTCTACGGAACGGTGGCCGCTCTGGGCATGTCCACCGCGTACGTGCCCTGCAACGCCACCGTCGTCCGGTGGTTCGTCCGCCGACGGGGTCTGGCGGTGGGCGTCGCCTCCGCGGGCGGGAGCGTCGGCACCTTCGTGCTCCCGCCGGTGGCGCATTGGCTGGTGAGCGCGCTCGGCTGGCGCCGCGCCTATCTCGTCTTCGGCGCCGCGATCTTTCTCGCCCTCGCCGGCGTGGCCGGCGTGATGCGGCGCGATCCCGAGTCGCTCGGCCTCCATCCCGACGGAGCCGCCCCCGTCACGCCGGCCGGCTCGCTCGGCGGCTGGACGGCGCGCGAGGCGGTGGGCCTTCGCGAGTTCTGGATGCTTTTCTCGGTCTTCGGCCTCACCTGGACGGCCATCTTCATTCCCCTCGTCCACCTGGTCCCGCTCGCCCGCGACCTCGGCATCGAGCCCCTGCGCGCGGCGACCCTCGTCTCCGCGCTCGGCATCGCCGCGGTGGCGGGCCGGCTCGTCATGGGCTGGCTTTCCGATCGGGTCGGCCGTCGCGCCATTCTCGCCGTCGCGCTCGCGGCGCAGGCCGTATCCTTCCTGGCGCTCGGCCGGGCGGCCACGCTGCCGGCGCTCGCCGGCGCCACGCTGCTCTTCGGCTTCTCGTACGGGACGGTGTCCGTGATCTTTCCCGCGATGGTGGCGGACTTCTTCGGACGCGCCCATGCCGGCTCGCTCGTCGGCTTGATCTTCGGGCTTGCCGGGCCCACCGCCGCGCTCGGCCCCGTGGGCGCGGGATGGATCTACGACCGCCTGGGCAGCTATGCGTTGGCCTGCTGGATCAGCGCCGCGGTCAACCTCGCCGCCCTCGCCCTGCTCGCTTTCGTGCGGGCACCCCGCGCGCGGGCGGCGCCTTCCCCCTTGATTGACCGGGCGGCGGTGGCCCGCTAGACTGGCCCGGCCGCCGCGGAGCCGCGGCGCCAAGGAGATGCGCATGGCGGGACTCAAGGACCGGTACTGCATCGTCGGCGTGGGTGAGACCGAGTACAGCCGCCAGTCGAACCGCAGCACGCGGGCGATGGCGGTGGAAGCCATCCGCAAGGCGATGGACGACGCGGGGCTCAGCGGTGCCCAGGTCGACGGGATGATGTCGTACCAGAGCGGGGACTCCATCGTCTCGAGCTGGGTCTCCGGCGATCTCGGCATGCGGCTCAACTTCTACATGGACGTGTTCGGCGGCGGCTCGTCCACCGAGGCCCTGGTCGGGCTCGCCATCGGCGCCATCGAGGCGGGGATGTGCAACACGGTGGCGCTCTTTCGCTCGATGAACGGGTACTCCGACTTCCGCATCGGCGGGACGGGCGCGCGCGCGGCTCAGCCCGTGCGGGGGATGGATCTCGCCCAGGTGCCCTTCGGCATGCGGAGCGCGGGCCAGAACTTCGCCCCCTCCTTCATGCGCCACATGTACGAGTACGGCACCACCTCCGAGCAGGTGGCGGCGGTGCGGGTCGCCCACAGCAAGCACGCCTCGCAGAATCCCAAGGCCTTCTTGAAGGACCGGGTCACGGTGGCCGACGTCGTGGGCTCGCGCTGGATCGTGAAGCCGCTCCACCTCCTCGACTGCTGCCTCGAGACCGACAACGCCACCGCGATGATCGTGACGTCCGCCGAGCGCGCGCGCGATCTCCGGCGCAAGCCGATCTACATCATGGGCGTGGCGGGCCGGGTCAACAAGCCGCGCACCGACTTCCACTGGGCGCACGGCCCCATCAGCCGCGTGGCCGGGTACTACGCCAAGGACATCGTCTTCGGCCAGGCCGGCATCGGACCGGACGACGTGGATGTCACCGGCTCCTACGACGCGTTCACCTTCACCACGATGCTGCAGCTCGAGGAGTACGGCTTCTGCAAGAAGGGCGAGGGCGGCGCGTACGTGTCCAGCGGCATCATCGAGCTCGGGGGCAAGCGCCCCAACAACACCTCCGGTGGCCATCTCTGCGAGGGCTACACCCACGGCATGAGCATGGTGATCGAAAATGTGCGCCAGCTGCGGGGCACCGTCGACGACTCTTGCCCCGGCGCCGCCGAGGGCAAGCACTCCTACGACTACTCGACCGGGCGCTGCCGGCAGGTCAAGGATCCCCGGATCACGATGAACCTCGGATGGGCGATGCCGCCGACCGGCTCGGCCCTGATCCTCCACAACTGAGCGGGAGCGCGCGATGCCCAGCATCGAATACCGCGGCATGAACCTGGTGATCCCAGAGAACGACTCGGAGTGGCGCGAGCATTTCAAGCTCGCGCGCCAGCGCCACAAGCTGACCCTCCGCAAGTGCGCCAAGTGCGGGCTGCTCCGGTACCCGCCCAGCCACGGCTGCCCCTGGTGTCCGTCGCAGGAGTGGACCTGGCAGGAGGTGTCGGGCGGAGGGCACATCTACTCCTACGAGATCGTGCACCATGCGATCCAGCCCGGCTTCAAGGACTGGACGCCCTATGCCGTCGTGCTGGTCGAGCTGGACGAGCAGCGCGGCAAGCCCACCGCCGACGAGGCCCTGCGCATCATCGGCAATCTCGTCACCGCGGAGTTCCGGCCCGAGCCCGAGGGCAACGTGGCCATCGGGAAGCGGGTGAAGGCCGTGTTCAACGACCTCTCGAACGACTTCGCGCTGCCGCAGTTCGCCCTCACCGACGAGCCGCCGGTGGGGCGGGTCTGGCGCTTCCCCGGCTAGAGCGCCCGCGGACCTCGTGGTCCAGGTCTTCCTCACCGTGGACAGCGAGGTCTGGCCGGCGACGCCGGCGGCCTTCGTCACGCCCGGCGCGCCTTTCGACCTCGCGCCCGCCGTCTCCGCGTACTTCGACGGCCACACGCGCTCGGGCGACTTCGGCGTCCCGTTCCAGCTCGACCTCCTGAGGGAGCACGGGCTCCGGGCCACGTTCTTCGTAGAGCCCCTCTTCAGTCTGCTCGCGGGCGGGCGCGACGCGCTCGCGCGCATGGTAACGCTGATCCAGTCGGCGGGGCAGGACGTGCAGGTACACGCCCACACGGAATGGCTGAGCCTCGTCGCGGAGCCGGGGCTCCCGCGCGCCGGGCACTCGGTGGTGCGGCGCTATCCCGAGGCCGAGCAGGCCGCGATCATCAGGCGCGCCTCCGCGCTCCTGCGCGAAGCGGGCGCCACGCGGCTCCGCGCGTTCCGCGCGGGCGGCTACGGCGCCGACCTGGCGACGCTGCGCGCCCTCGCCTCGTGCGGCGTCGCGATGGACACGAGCCTCAACGTGCCGTATCTGGGCGGACCCTGCGACATCCGCACGGAGGGGCCGGCGCTCCAGCCCTTCGACCTCGGGGGGACGCTCGAGGTGCCCATCACCTACTTCGAGGACTGGCCGGGCCACCACCGGCCGCTGCAGCTCGGCGCCTGCTCGTCGTGGGAGATCGAGGCCGCGCTTTGGGGCGCCGCGCGTGCGGACTGGCGCGCCGCCGTGCTCGTGTTCCATTCGGTGGAGCTGCTCAAGCGCGTGCCCGACATGGCGCTGACGGGCGTCACCCGCCCCGAGCGCGTGGTGGTGCGGCGCTTCGAGCGCCTCTGCCGCTTCCTCGCACGCCATCGCGACACCTTCGCGACGGCGACATTCGGGTCGGTGGACGAGAGCGGCCTGCGTGGCCCGCAGCCGCGCGCCGGGCTTAGGTCCCACGTGGGCCGGACGGCGTGGCGCTACGCGGAGCAGCTCGCCTCGCGCCTCGGCTGAGCGCGCCGCGGAGTCGCGCGAGCAGCCCGCGCAGGGCCTTGCGCAGGACCCCCGCCAGATCCGCGAGGGCGGGCAGTGGGTCACGCCATCGGAACACGAAGTAGCGCGTGCGCGGGCGCAAGAAGTCCACCACGTAGTCGAAGAGCTCGCGCGCCCGCGACAGGCGGAGCTCGCGGTTTTGCACCGCTCCGGAGTCGAAGAGCACGGTAAAGAGGCGCCGCGTGTCCGGGATCACGAAGCGGCAGCGGAGATGGCCGCGATAGGGGACGGGCCGGGGTACCCGGCCTAGGCCCAGCACACTGTAGGTGTACCAGCCGAACGGCGCGCCGGCGTGATAGGCCAGGGGCTGGCTTCCCCAGAAGCGTCCGTTCACCTCCATGAAGGCGGAGCGGCCGGTCGCGGGGTCGTGGCGGTACTCGACCATCGCCGCGCCCTCCCACTCGAGCCGGCGCAGCAGGGTCACGGAGCGATCGAAGAGCTCGGCGTGGGCGTCCAGCGGCACGCTGATGCAGTAGGTCGAGGTGCCGCCCTCCGGCGGCCACTCGCGCAGCCGACGATGCTGGAAGCGCAGGACCGGCTCGCCGCGATGCATGAACACCATCTGCCCGAGGCCGATGCCCGGGCAGAACTCCTGCACGAGGGGAAAGTGGCCGATCGGCGCGTAGCGGACCATGGCGCGGCGCAGCGCGCTCCCGTCGTAGCAGTACTCGGCCTTCTGGAGCGCGACCGCGGCCGCGCGGAGCAGCGGGCTCACCGCCACCGGATCACTCCACTTGAGGACGACGGGATAGCGCGTCGCGGCCGCTACCCGCTCCACGTCCTCCAGGCTAGCGGGCTGCCACGTCTCGGGCACCGTGAGGCCCGCCGCGCGCGCGGCGTCGCAGGCCACGCCCTTGTCGAGTACGCGCGCCATACGCGCCGCGTCGGGAATCAGCGGGCGCAAGTCGCCCAGAGTGGCCCGCTCGCGGTTGAGCCAGAGGATGTCGCGCTCCGAGATCGTCATGAGGAAGCGCGCGCCGTGCGCGGCGGCGATCTCGCGGATGAGGGCGAGCGTCTCCGCCTCCCCCCCCGACGTCACCCAGCCGCGGCGGAGAAAGCGGGAGCGGAGCCCTACGCCGTCGGGGCTGCGCGCGATGCCGTAGACGGCGACGCCCCGCTCGCCGAGCTCACGGAGCACGGTGAGCCCGATCGGGGTGTCGATGCCGAGGAGCACGACCGGCGGGGTCGCGGGCGCCCCGTCGGCCACGTCAGCCGCCCTCGAGGGTCCGGCTGAGCGCCCGGCGAATGACCTTGGGCAGCTTGATCCCGCGCCCGCGCAGCCACCGGTTGGCGACGTGCGCGGCGTCCATGGCGTGGATGCGCGCTCGCGCGACGCCTCGCGCGACGGCGCCCACATCGCGCATGCGCCGCTCGCCGTCATAGAAGTCCACGCGCCCCCGGGCCAGCGCGCCGAGCACGAAATCGCCGGTGAGGGGCCCGGCCTCGGTGAGGCGCATGTGAATGGGCGCCAGCTGATCGGGCTGATGGAAGTCCATGCCCACGACCGGCACCACCTCGGGGCGCGACCGGCGCACGCGGGCGAGCAGGCGCTCGCTCTGCGGCCGGAAGTAGAAGCGCCCGTCGTGTTTGGTGTTGAGGATCTCCACCGCGTCGCACTGGCGCACCACCCAGTCGGGATAGCGATAGCCGGCCTTGATGGGATGTGAGAGCACGCAGAGGCGCGCGTGCGGGCGCAGCGAATCGAAGATGGTTCGGTTGTCGCGGAAGTCGACGGTGGCGGTCGAGAGTCCCAGGAAGTAGATCGTGAAGCAGTCCATCTCGATGCCGGGAATAAAGAGGAACTCGCCGTCCGAATGGGCGCGGCAGTCGGCGATGATCGCGTCGATGTCGGGCTGGGTCAGCTCCTCGATGTGCTCGGTCATGCAGGCGAAATCGAGGCCGGCGCCCCGGAAGGTGCGCCGCAGCTCCGCGTAGGTGAGCGCGCCGTCGAAGGAGCGCGTGGAGTGCGCGTGCGCGAGTCCGCGAAGCCGTCGCGTGCCGTCCACCTCGCCAGTATAGCGTAGGGACGCGCGTGAGCCGCGCTCACCCCCGGGTCAGCCGCGCCACGATCGCGTCGAAGGCCTTGTCGGCGAGGGCGCGGACCTCGTCGCGGGTCAGGGGCTGGATGGGATGCGGCACCGCGATGGTCGGATACTCGCTCACGCCCAGCGCGGCCGCCTGCGCCCGCGCCGCCCGCTGGAACTCCGTGGAGATGACGGTGGCGGTCGGAATGCCGTTGTCTTCGAAGAACACGCCGTCGTGCACACTGCACGTTGTGCAGGACCCTCAGTCGGCGAGCCCCTCGACGAGGACCTCCGTCTCCTTGAGGATGAGCGCCCGCAGGTCCTCGGGGGCCGGGCGGGCGAACGTCGGCTTCTTGCGCCGGAGGATCTCCTTGGGGCGATGGCGCTCGCGCAAGAGCTCCTCGATGCGGTCGAGCAGGTGGTCGCCCTTGGCCTTGGAGATGTCGAGGAGAGTGATCACCTTCCCGTCGAGGCTGGCCGGGCGGGGGGCGGTGCGCCGGGGCACGGCGACCGAGTCAGTCGGGTCCAGGAACTCTTCACTCATGACATCCTCCATGGCTGGCCAAGTCGATCCGCTTCGTTACCATGCGCGACATCTTGGGGAATGTCCAGCCCGCCACCACCGCGGTGAAGCGTCCGGCGGTGCCGCCCGCCACCATGAGCTTGAAGTTCCCAGGCTCGCGCACCTTGGCGATCAGCGTGGTGTCGGTGGCGGGATGCGCGAACTTCTTCAGCACGTGCGCGGGCAGGCCCTCCCCGCCGTTGACACCAGGGATGAGGTCCTTCACGGGCTTGCGCAGGCGCTCCCAGAGAAACGCGCTGATCCTCTCCGGGTCCCAGCCGTCCGCGGCGAGGAGGCGGGCGTGCTCGGGCGACACCACCAACAGCGTGTCCCCGTGATGCGTGGACTTGTGATGTGACATCACCGCGATGGTGTGGACCAACGTGATCAACAGGTCCTCACCGCGGTGGCTCTGGTGGTCGTACGTCACCTGGGGGGCGTAGGCCGCGAAGGCGGACACCGTGCTCTCGCCCGCGGCAAAGCCCTGGCGCACCGAGAGCGGCGGCCACGGGCTCTCTTCCTCGCGCTCGGCGATGCAGTAGGTGAAGTAGCCGGGATGCGCCATCGTCGACATCGTGATGCCGCCGGCGACGGCGCCGCCCAGGTTGCGGACGATGAGGCGGAGGGCCCGACCGATGGTGGCGTTGGCGCGGTACCCCGGCCCGAAGACGCCCGCGCCCGCGTTCATCTCCAGGCGCGTCCGCACGGGGCCGTTCACGATGAAGAGCGGGGCCGCGCTGTTGGTCGTGGCGGACACCCCGTGCAGGTCGAAGGCGTCGTCGCACATCGCCTCCACTCCCGCGATCACCACCGGCATGTATTCGGGCCGGCAGCCGGCCATCACCGCGTTCACCGCGATCTTCTCCACGGTGGCGCGGCCGAAGTTGGGCGGCACCAGGGCGACGAGCGCGTCGCCGGCGCGCCCGGAGGCGGCCACCGCCGCAACCACCCGCTCGCGGGTAGGCGGCACGACCGGCAAGCCATCGGTGACGCCCCGCGCGTAGAGAATGTCGAAGGGATCGCCGGCGGGATCCACGCTGGGTCCGATCAGGTCAGGACTTGCAGGCGCGGAAGGCCGCGTAGTCGCCCGCGGCGCGGCTCTTGGTATCGTCCGAATCGGTCAGCACCGCGATGCCCCCGGGCTTGGGTAGCTCGTCCTCCTTGAAGCGTGCGCGGAAGTCCTCGGCCACGTTGGCGCGCGCTTCCACCCACTCGCCCTTGTTGGCGTCGCCGCTGCGGAGCACGCGCGCCTGGGTGAGGCCCGCACTCGACGTGAGCGGCGTCCCCACCGGCACCACCCGGCTCCAGATATACTTGAGCGCCTTCACGGACACGGAGCTGTGGGGCCACACCGCATACACGGAGAGCGCGCTGTCGTTGGTCTTGCTCTGGCGCTCGTCGGAGCCCTTCGGATGCTCCTGGAGGCGCCAGGACCACGCGAGCACCGGGTACTGGGCCACGTCCCACGCCTGCTCCTTCGCCGCCTGGATGCCCAGGCCCTCGGAGATCGCCCGCAGGAATCGGCGGCCGTTCTCCTCGCGCACCGTGTACGCCGCGCGTCCCGCATCCTTGCGCGGCTTCCAGTCCGTGGGGAACTCCCCCACCTTGGCGCGGGAGAAGTCCTCGAGCACGATGCAGTCCTCCGCGCGCGCGGTGGACGCGGTGAGCAGGAGGACAGGGGCGGCGAGCAGCAGCACGAGGGCGGGGGGGACGAGCGTTCGCATGCGCTCCAGCATGCCTGGCTATCGGCCGCGGCGCCACCACTGGTGGACGAGCTGGTCCACCACCTGGACGAGCTGGGCCACCGTCCGGCACTCCTTCACGATGTCGCAGGAGGGCGCGTAGAGAGGCATCACGCTGTCGCCGATGCCCCAGCCCCATTGCCCCTCAGGGTTCAGCCAGATGATGCCCTTGACCCGCTCGCGGATGAGGCGGATGGCCCATGCCTGCGGGTCGTTGTAGTTGTTGCGCGCGTCGCCCAGGACCAGCACCGTCGTCTTGCGGTCCAGGGTGTCCAGCTCGGTCCGCACGAAGCGATTGAAGGCGTAGCCGAAGTCGGAGCGGCAGTGGTAGTCCACCGGCGAGCCCTTGAGCGCCCACTCGATGGCCCGGTCCACCGGATAGGTATTGAAAGCCTGCGTCACCTCGGCGATCTCCGACACGAAGACGTAGGACCGCACGCGGGAGAAGCACTCCTGCAGGCTCCACACGAGCTGGAGCATGAAGCGCGAGGCGTTCCGCACCGAATCCGACACGTCGCAGAGGGTGACCAGCTTGGGCTTCTCGCGGTGGCGCCGGCGGTAGCGCACCTCCATCGGCACGCCCCCATACTGCAAGCTCTGTCGAATGGTCCGGCGCGAGTCCAGACGCCCCTTCTCCTCCTGGCGCTGGCGCAGGGCGAGCGCGTCCTTGATCTTGCGAGCGAGGCGCGCCACCACCGCCTTCATCTGCGCGACCTCGTCGGGCGACAGCGCGAAGAGCGGCTTGTCGGTGAGGACCTCGCGGGTGAGCTTCTCGCCCTCGCGGAAGGCGCGGCGCTCGAGCTCGCGCTCCACGTGCTGGCGGATCATGCGCCGGAAGGCCTCGAGGCGGAGGTCGAGGTAGTTGCGGATCCGCGCGAGCTGCCCAGGATCGAGCCCCTGGGCCTCCAGCATCTGCATGATGCGGGAGAGGTCCCGCTCGATCGCCTCCCAGTCGAACTTGTCGTAGATCCGGCGCGAGAAGTAGCCGATCTGGAGGAAGTACATCAGCCTCTCGAGCCCGGCCCCCTGCCCCTGGCCGCGGATCGCCATCTCCATCTCGGCGCCCTCGCCCTGGAGCATCAGCTCGGTCATCTCGTCCAGGTTGAGGCCGTCCTCCGCCATGAGCTGGTCGAGGAGGTCCCGCATCTTCGGATCCTCGGGCCCCAGCGCCTTCTTGAGGCCCGCCCCCAGGGCCTCGAGGTCGAGGAAGTAGAGGTCGAAGATGCGGTCGAAGGTCGGAAGATCGCGCGCCTCCTTGACGAGCGTGGCGGCCAGCGCCGACTTGAAGGTCTCGCGCGTCTCCACGCCGATCTCGGTGGCCGCGGACAGGGAGTCCAGCGCCTCGCTGGTGGAGATGCGCAGCTCCGCCCGCCGCAGGTCCGAGATGAACTCCAGAATTCTCTTCTCCATGCCGGGTCCTATCGCGCGAACGTCACGTAGGACGACTTGAAGACGTCCTCGTTGCCGTCGCGGGTGATCGGAAAGAGGCGGCCGTCCTCCAGACGGAGCAGCCCGTGGAAGGAGCCGCGGCAGATGAAGTGCGCCTGCTTGAGCTTCCAGCCGAGCGCGCCGGCGGGGGTCTCCTCGTCCTGCTCCACCGCGCGCGTGACGTCGGGCACGTCGCCCACGAGGTGCAGCACGCGCACCGGGCCCTCCGCGCACCGGAGCCCCAGCACCACCTTGTAGGCGAGGCCCTGACGGAAGGTCTCCACCGTCATCTCGCCGGGGTGGAGGAGGTGCGGCACCGCCTCGGGCATGACCGTCCGGAAGAAGTCCCGGGGCGTCGGGTGAACGTAGTAGAAGTGCCAGCGCCCGGCCGCGGAGATCCAGAGCTTGGTGTACTCACCGAGGGCGCCGGAGATGCAGCGGCCGCCCTCGATCAGGACCGGTCCCGAGGGCCCGAGCTCGGGCAGCCGGATGCGGGGACTGGGAAACCACAGCTCCCGGAACTCGGTCAGGGTTCCCCAGTCCATCGGATGTCCCGCTTACTGCGCGGGGACTTCGGCGAGGACCTTGTCGAGGGCGCCGCGCACCCGCTCGAGGTCCTTCTCGTGCTTCACGAGCATGGTGAGCGTGGACTCGACGAGCTCGCGGTCGAGCGCGTCCGCATTGAGGATCACCAGTGACCGCGCCCAGTCCAGGCTCTCCGACACCGAGGGGGCCTTGCGTAGCTCGAGGCCGCGGATCTTGTTGACCACGCCCACCACCGCCTGGGCCAGGCGCTCGGGAATCTCCGGCACCTTGAGGCGGATGATCGACAGCTCCTCGTCCGGCGGCGGGAAGTCGATGAAGAGGTGGAGACACCGCCGCTTGAGGCCGTCCGAGAGCTCGCGCGCGTTGTTCGAGGTGAGGACGACGAGGGGAATGTTCGTGGCCTTGATGGTTCCGAGCTCCGGCACCGAGACCTGGAAGTCGGAGAGGACCTCGAGGAGGAACGCCTCGAA
Organism: Candidatus Methylomirabilota bacterium; assembly: GCA_035764725.1. NCBI lineage: Bacteria > Methylomirabilota (SeqCode) > Candidatus Methylomirabilota bacterium. The sequence goes on from DASTYT010000052.1 coordinate 135,954, forward strand.
TTCCGGCTCCGCCTTGTCGATCTCGTCGACGAGCAGCACCACCGGGTCGGGCGACTCGATGGCCTGGAGCAGCGGCCGCGGGGAGAGGAAGCGGTGCGAGAAGAACGCGTCGTCCTGCCCCGAGATCTTGGCGACCGCATCCGGCAGGGACGGCGCATCTGCGATCAGCTCGCCGATGCGCTCGCGGAGGAGCTGGGTGTAGAGCAGCTGCTTCGCGTACTTCCACTCGTAGAGCGCCTTGCCCTCGTCCAGCCCTTCGTAGCACTGGAGACGAATGAGCCGGCGGCTCGCGATGTCGGCGAGCGTCTTGGCCAGCTCGGTCTTGCCGACCCCGGCCGGCCCCTCGACGAGGACGGGACGTCCCATCCGCGCGGCGAGGAAGACCACGGTGGAGATGCGGCGGTTGGCGATGTAGCCAGCGCGCTTGAAGCGCTGCTGGACCTCCTCGACCGACTGAAACATGGCGTCTCCTTGGAATGAATTGGCGTTCATCCTAGCATTCCGCCCCCGGTTTGGCGAGCGGCGCCGGCAGTGGGAGACTGACGTTGCGATGACGCCCACCGCCGACGCGACGCGCGCGCGCCGCTACCATCGTCTGCGCTTCGCCCTCGGCCTGCTCGGGCTGCTGCTCGCCATCGCATACCTCACCACGCTGCTCTGGACCGGGGCCTCCGTGCGGTTCGCCGCCGCGGCGGCGGCGTGGACGTCGAGGCCGTGGCTGCAACTGATCCTCGTGCTCGGCGCGGTCGCGCTCGGCTGGCGGCTCCTCACGCTGCCGCTCACGTGGCTCGGCGGCTACTGGCTGCCCCGTCGCTATGGCCTGCTCCATCAGCCGTTCTCGCGCTGGCTCTGGGACGGCGCCAAGGCCGCCGCGATCGGCGGCGCGCTGTCGCTGGCCGGGGCCGAGCTGGCCTACTCGCTCCTGCGGCTCACGCCCTGGTGGTGGCTGCTGAGCGCGGTGGCCTTCTTCGGCGTCACCGTGCTGCTCACGCTGGTGGCGCCGGTGTGGCTGCTGCCGCTCTTCTATCGCCTCGTGCCGCTCGCCGAGGGTCCGCTGCGCGCGCGCCTGGTCGCGCTCGCCGCGCGCGCCGGCGTACCGGTGCTCGGCGTCTGGGTGGGCGATCAGTCGCGGAAGAGCCGGACCGCCAACGCCGCGGTGACGGGGCTGGGGCGGACGCGGCGGATCATTCTTTTCGACACCCTGCTGAGCGAGTTCACCGAGGACGAGGTGGAGGCCGTGCTCGCCCACGAGCTGGCGCATCACGCCCACGCCGACATGTGGCGCGGGCTCGCGGCGCACGGCGCGCTGACCGTGGCGACGTTCTGGGTCGCTGACCGGCTCCTGACCGCCGGGGCGGCTCGGCTCGGGCTGGCAGGGCCGGCGGACCTGGGTGGCGCGCCGCTGGTCGGCCTCATCGTCCTGGGCGCCGGGCTCGTCGCGCTGCCTCTGACGAACGGGTGGTCACGACGGCTGGAGCGCCAGGCCGACGACTTCGCGGTGCGGGTGCTCGGCCGGCCGGACGCCTTCATCGCGGCCATGGAACGGCTGGCACGGCTGAATCTGGCCGAGCGGAGCCCCCATCCGCTGAAGGAGACGCTTCTCTACTCGCACCCCGCGATCGACCGCCGGATCGCCCGCGCCCGGTGGCTGGCCACGCGGTCGGCGGGCTGACAGTGTCCTGGGCAACTCGTTCTCCGGGCGACGGATATAACTGAGTGGGTCCCAGAAAGTCACGTTTAAACAGCTACTTATATTCGACGCGCTGTGGCACCCCTCTTGCTCGCCCCATGCGGCAGAGGGCGATCACGATGCCCATCAACGGGACCACGATGCCGAACGCCAAGCCCCCGGCGCCTACCACCGCAGTCGTTCGGCACCTTCGGGTGCTTCGCATCGTCAGCGAAGCCGTCAGCCGCTCGCTCGATCTCGAGGAGGTGCTCGACCGATCCCTGGATGCGCTCACCCAGGTCACGGGTCACGAGATCTCGAGCCTCCACCTCGTGTCGCCCGACGGCGAGACGCTCCTCCTCCGCGGCGAGCGCGGCATGTCCGCGCGCCTGCGCGAGGTCAATCTCGTCCTGCCGCTGGGCGTGGGGCTGATCGGCAGCGTCGCGCAGTCCGGCCAGCCGCGCCGCGTGGATGATGTCGGGCGGGCGCGCGACCTCCTGCCCGCCGCCCGCGCCGCGGTGACCGCCGACGGCATCCGCGCCTTCGTCTGCGTGCCCATTCGCGCCCGCCAGCGCCTGCTCGGCACGCTCTCGCTGGGGCGGTCGGCGGGGAGCCGGTTCACCGACGCGGAGCTCTCGCTGCTCGAGTGCGTGGCGGACCAGATCGGCCTCGCCCTCGACAACGCCCGTCTGTACACCGAGACGCGGCATCAGCTCACCGAGCTCGAGCGCACCCGCACCGCGGCGGTGCGCGCCGAGCGCATCTCCGCGATCGACGGGCTCGCCGCCGGGGTGGCCCACGAGATCAACAACCCGCTCACAATCATCCTGGGCCAGATCCACGTGATGCTGCAGGGCGACCCGGACGAGGAGCTCCAGAGCCAGCTCCACGTGATCGACGGGGCGGCCCGCCGCGCGGCCAAGATCGTGAAGGACCTCCGCTCGTTCGCCGAACCCGCACCCGCGCAGCGCGCGCCGGTCTCGGTGAGCGCCCTCATTCGCCAGGTCGTCGACGCCAACGCCTCGCGGCTTCGCGCCGATCACGTGGAGTGGCAGACCGCGCTGGAGGAGGTACCCGCGATCTGGGCGGACGGCGCACAGCTCGGCCAGGTCCTCCAGAGCCTCGTGGACAATGCCCGCTTTGCGATGGCCTCGGCGCACGAGGGCGGCATGCTCACGATCCGGCTCATGCCGGTCTCCTCGGGCGTCCGCATCGAGGTCGCCGACGACGGCCCCGGCATCCAGCCCAATCACCTGCCCCGGATCTTCAATCCCTTCTTCACGACCAAGGGGCCGGATCAGGGGCGCGGGCTCGGCCTTGCGGTGGCCCACGGCATCATCAAGGAGCACGGGGGCCGGCTCTGGGCCGAGAACGCCGAATCGGGCGGCGCGGTCCTGGTGATCGAGCTGCCCGTGAGCCTGCGGCGCGCCGAGCGCCCGTCCGCCGCCTAGCCGCGTCCGGGTTCCCGCGCGCGTGTGCTAGGCTGTGGCGTCATGCCACCGCGGCTCCGCATCCTCGTCCTTCTCCTCGCGCTCGTGAGCGTCGTCGCGGGCTGCTCGTCCGCGCCCTCGAGCGGCAGTAGCAGCTCGGGCGGCGTGCGCTGCCTCGATCGCGGCTCCGGTGGCCAAGGGTCCATCCGCGCCTCCGAGGAGCCGGACCGGCCGCTCTTCTTCCTGTTCTGCGTCCAGTCGCCCTGAGCGCCACGCCGCCCCGCGGTTGAGCGCGCTGGGCTCCCATGCTAGGCTCGCCTCCGTGCCGGGCGGCCGTGCCCCGCATCCATTCCTGATCGCCTCGGAGGCATCATGAGCGACGCCAAGGATTCCATCGTCCAGGCCGTGGACCGTCTCGGTGACGAGCTCGAGGCCCTGTCCCGCCGCATCCACGATCACCCCGAGCTGGGCTATCAGGAGAAGCAGGCGGCGGGCTGGCTGACCGAGTTCCTGGGCGCCAAGGGCTTCAAGGTGGAAACGCGCGTGGGCGGCGTCGAGACGGCCTTCCGCGCCACCATCGACACCGGCGAGGGCCCCACGATCGCGATCATGTGCGAGTACGACGCGCTCCCGGGCATCGGGCATGCGTGCGGGCACAACGTGATTGCCGCGTCGGGCGCCGGCGCGGGCGCCGCGCTGGCCCTCGCCCGGGGCGTGTTGCCCAAGGGGCGCGTGCAGGTCATCGGGACTCCCGCCGAGGAGGGCGGCGGCGGGAAGTGCCGCCTGATCAAGGCCGGCGTGTTCAAGGACGTGGACGCAGCCATGATGATCCACGGCTTCGACCGCACCATCCTCCACCAGGACCTCCTCGGCATCGTGCGGGGCACGTTCGAGTTCACCGGCAAGGCGTCACACGCCTCCGCCGACCCGTGGGAGGGCGTGAACGCCCTCGACGCCGTCATCGCGACCTTCAACGCGGTGTCGATGATGCGGCAGCAGGTGCGGCCGGACTGCCGCATCCACGGCATCATCACCAACGGCGGCGCCGCCGCGAACATCATCCCCGAGTACGCCTCCGCCGTCTTCTACGTCCGGGCGCCGCGTGTCGACGTGATGTGGGACCTCTACAAGCGCGTGGAGGCGTGCGCGCAAGGCGCAGCCAAGGCCACCGGCTGCACGCTCAAGGCCACCCAGAACGCCGACAACGTGTACGAGCCTCTCAAGCGCAACCAGACCCTCCTCGACCTCTTCGCCGCCAACATGAAGACGGCCGGGCTCGAGGAAGGCCCGCCCGTGCTCGACCGTCTCGGCTCGTCCGACGTCGGCAACGTGAGCCAGGTGATCCCGTGCATCCAGCCCATGGTGGGCATCGCGCCGCTCGGCACCGCCATCCACACGCGGGAGTTCGAGGCCGCCGCGGTGAAGCCGCTGGCCCGCGCGGGCCTGCTCGCCGCCGCCAAGACCATGGCCCTGACCACCTTCGACCTCCTCGCCGATCCCGCGCGCGTGCGCGCGGCAAAGGACGAGTTCGCGCGGAGCCGCTAGCGATGGCCCCGAACCCGGCGCTGGAGAGCGCCAAGACCCGGGTCGTCGAGGCGGTGGACCGGCTGGCGGGAGAGCTCGAGGCGCTGAGCCTCGAGATCCACGCCAACCCGGAGCTCTGCTTCAAGGAGGAAAAGGCCTCGGCCTGGCTGGGCCAGTTCCTCGGCAAGCACGGGGCCCAAGTCGAGCAGGGCGTGGGGGGGCTGCCCACGGCGTTCCGCGCGACGATTCCCGGCCAGGGCCCCGGTCCCACCGTGGCGATCCTCGCCGAATACGACGCGCTGCCCGGCATCGGGCACGCGTGCGGTCACAACATCATCGCGACGTCGGGCGCGGGCGCGGGAGCGGCGCTGGCCGCCGCGCTCAAGACCCTGCCCTTCGCGGGCCGGATCCAGGTGATCGGCACGCCCGCCGAGGAGGGCGGGGCGGGCAAGGTGCGGCTCATGGAGGCGGGCGTCTTCAAGGACGTGGACGCCGCCATGATGATCCACGGGCGGCCCGGCACCCAGGTGTGGCGGCCCTCGCTGGGGATCATCAAGGTGAAGGTCGAGTTCCAGGGACGCGCCGCGCACGCGTCCTCCTGGCCGTGGCGGGGCGTCAACGCTCTCAACGCCATGATTCAGCTCTTCGTCTCGCTGGATCAGATGCGTCAGCAGGTGAAGCCGGACGCGCGGATCCACGGCGTCATCACCAAGGGCGGCGAGCAAGCCAACATCATTCCCGAGCACACGGCGGCGGAGTTCTACCTCCGCGCGCCCACGCGCGACTACTGCAAGGAGCTGCTGCGCCGCTTCCAGGCCGTCGCCGACGGCGCCGCGCTGGCCACCGGCTGCACCGCCACGGTGTCGCCGGACCCCATCATCCACGACCCGCTCAAGCCGAACGTCACGATGGCCGCGCTCTTCAAGCAAAACCTCGAGCGCATCGACTTCCCCGAGGATCCGGACGATGGACAGGCCGGCTACGGCTCGACCGATTGCGGCAACGTGAGCCAGGCGCTGCCGACCATCCATCCCTACATCCGCATCAGCCCCGATGGCATCCCCGGCCATTCGCGCGAGTTCGCGGAGTGGGCGAAGTCGCCGCTCGCGCACACGGGCATGGTGGCGGCGGCCAAGACGCTCGCCCTCACCGCCCTCGACCTCCTCGCCGACCCCGCCGAGCTGGAGAAGGCCAAGCAAGAGTTCGCGAAGACGGCGGGCTAGCCCCGCCGGGCGCGCGCGGCGGTCAGGATCTGTTTCACCTGGGTGATGTGATCGAGCGTGTGCAGGCGGAAGGCGAACACCGCGTAGGCCTTCCAGGCGATCTCCTCCATCCAGTGGAGCGGCGCCTGCCGCCCGTCCGCCTCGCGCACGTTGATGACCGCGATCACCGGCGCGCGCGCCCCGGTGGGCGCATCCCGCGCTCCGTCGAGCGCGCAGAGGATCTCAGCGTGGGCGCCCACGAGCGCCGCCCGGAGTTCGCCCCAGGGCGTCGCGAAGGGATCGGCGGACTGTAGGCCAGCCGGGATGGGCGGGCCGGCCGGGCGCCGGTCCGCAAGGAGGTCGCGCAGCTCGCCGAGGCTCGGCGCGTGCGTCAGCAGGAGATGGTCCACGACCTCGTGAATGGACCACTCCCCGGGCCCGGGCCGGTCCGCCGCGTGCTCCGCGGACACCGGAGCCAAGAGCGCTTCCATGGCGTCGAAGCCCGCCGCGACCCGTGCCCGGACCTGGGCCAGCGGCAGGGCTTCGCCCTTGTCGCGCAGGTACTCGCGCAGCCGGATCTGCTCCTCACGCTCCGTCATCGGCGTCCTTCCCGTCGTCGCAGATAGGTCCACAGCACGTCCTCGCACAGGCGCTCGGCGGTGGCGCGCGGCAGCGCCCGCCGGTCGAAGGTGTGCTGCAGGGACAGTCCGTCGAGCACGGCCAGCACCACCGCCGCCGCGCCGTCGGGCGCCAGACGGCGAAGCCGGCCCTCGAGCACCCCCTGCCGGATCCCCGCGGCGATCAGGCGGCGGGAGCGCGCGTAGGTGCGCGCGTTCACGGCGGCGAGCGCGCGGTCGTGCAGGCTCTCGCCCCACAGCTCGATGAACACCGTCCAGAACTCGCGGTCGCGCGCGGCCACCTCCAGGCAGGCGCGGACGAGCGCGCGCAGGCGGCCCCGGGCCCCCCGGGCGCCTCGCGCCTCGGCGGCGACGCGGCGATCGAGATCGGCGCTCACGCGCAGCGCGGCGGCGGCGAGGATGGCCCGCTTGTCCTTGAAGTAGTAGTGGAGAACGCCCTGGCTCAAGCGGGCCTCGCGGGCCACCCGCTTCATGGTGAGGCCCGCATAGCCCTTGGTGGCCAGGCAGTGAATGGTGGCGCGAACGATCGCCGCGCGCCGGAGGGGAGCCACGCCGACCCTGGGGCTCATGCCCCAGGGTCTACGCGGTTTTTATTGGTCGGTCAACCGATTTAATTCAGAGGTGTCGAACGAGACTTAGCCGGCCGCCTTCTTGGCCGCGGCGAGGGCCGCGTCGTAGTTGGGCTCCTGGGTGATGTCCTTCACGTACTCGGCGTGGGCGACCTTGCCGTCCTTGCCCACCACGAATACCGCGCGGGCGCTCAACCCGGCGAGGGGACCGTCCTTGACCAGCGTGCCGTAGGCCGGGGCGAAGGCGTGCTCGCGGAAGTCCGACAGGGTCTTCACCGAGCTGACCCCCGCCGCCCCGCACCAGCGCTTCTGGGCGAAGGGCAGGTCCATGCTGATCGTCCACACCTCCACGCCGCCGGGGAGCTTGCCCGCCTCCGTGTTGAAGCGGCGGGTCTCGGTGTCGCACACCGGCGTGTCCAGGGAGGGGACCGCGCTCAGGATGAGCACCTTGCCCTTGGCGTCGCTGAGCTTCACGGGCGCCAGGGAATTGTCCACGGCGGTGAAATCCGGGGCGGGCTGGCCCGCCTTGATCTCGGGACCCACGAGGGTCACCGGGTTGCCACGAAGGGTCACGGCATTGGCTCTCGACTCGGGCATCGCTGACCTCCTGGTCGGCTTCGACGGTGGTGAGAAAGGCTCCGCTCAGGACGCGGAGCGGCGGCGGGCGTCCGAGGCGCGCTCGGCGGCGAGCCGCCCGGTTTCGGCGCCGGAGTGGTCCACGTGGCGCATGGCGGCGGCGAGCGCGCGATGGCCGGCCTGCTCGGCGATGAGCCGATGCATGCCCTGGCACACTCGGCGATACGCGGGATGGCCCTGCGGCGCCGTCCGCAGCTCCAGCATGTGCATGGCCTCCCGGGCATTCATCTCCATGTAGTACCGCACGCGGTAGGCCATGGCGACCGCGTAGGGCGCTGACACGGCGAGGCCGGCGTCGACGAGGGCGCCGTGGAGCGATGCCGAGTCCTCCATCACGCGCAGCCAGTCAGCCCGGGCGCCCACTTCGTCGAGCTCGGGGGCGACGGCGAAGCCATGACGGGGCGACAGGGGCTGCCACTCCAGCGTGAGCAGGCGGTGGCGCTGCAGATCCCGGAACGCGCCGTAGTCGCCCAGCACGTCGAAGCGGTACGAGGTGCGCTCGAAGGCGCGGCCCGGCTTGTGTCGGCGGTTCTCCCGCGTCCCCACGTAGGCCTCGAGCACACGCGCGCGCTCCCCGGGCCCGAGCTTGCGCGCGAGGGCGAGCAGCTGATCGTCCGGGAGACCGGAGGCGGAGTACAGGGCGGCCGCCACCACCTTCACCTCGCCCTCGGGGTCCCAGTCGGTCAGCGTGACCTCGGGCCGGGGCTCGGGCTCGACGCCGGCGAGGAGGTCGGCGGCCACCGCGCGCGTGGCCGCCGCGGTGTCGGCGAGATAGCGCGACCACACGCCGCCGCGCTCGGGCCGATCGAGGCGCGTGAGGAAGGCGGGAATCACCTTTCGCAGCTCGGCGAGCATCAGCGCCGCATGGTCCTGGACTTCCCGGAGAGGGTGCGCGCGCATGCGGAGCAGCAGGGCTTCGTAGCCCTGCGCGGTGCCGAAGATCCCGACGTTGGATCGGGTCGCGGCGGGAAGCAGGCCCCGCAGGCTGTCGAGCGCCTTCGCGCGCACCGTCATCTTCCAGGGCCCTTCGGGCTGGCCGGGCTCGCGCGGGACCCGCCCGCTCCAGTAGTCCTGGAGAACGGGAATCCAGCGCGCGTAGCTCTCGAAGGCGCGGTCGAGGGACTCGACGTAGCGCGCGCGGAGCGGGTGGCCGTCCAGCTCCGCGGGCACGTGATACTTCCACTGTCCGCCCGGGCGATCGGTATACGGCACGTAGCGGGTCGACTGCTCGAGGTAGGCCATCAAGCGGCCCCATTCGAGCACCTTGGTGAGGAGGTTCGACGCGCCCTCGCAGGCCAGGTGCACGCCGCCGAGCTGGGCCACGGAGTCATCACCGTAGTCGGACAGCACGCGATCGTAGAGCGCGTCCGCACGGGTCGTGCCCACGGTGCCGGCGGGCGCGCCCGCGCTCGCGCTCTCGCGGAACTCGTCGAGGAAGAGCCGCCGTAGCGACTTGGCCGAGCGTGAGTAGCGCGCGAACAGCGCGCCCTTCACGACCTCCGGGAGATTGACGAGAGCGAAGACCGGACCGTCGAGATTGGTGAAGTGGGGGGCAAGCGCGGCGCGCTCGTCGGCGGTGAACGTCTCCACGCCCGGTATCATACCGTCATCCCGATCAGCCGCCGTAGCCCCAGTTCCAGCACGGCAGGCGCTCCTTCCAGAACCATTCGTCACAGAGCTCCTGGTCACACCGCTGCTGGCACACGCGGAGGGTGAGGCCGGCGGTGCAGCGGAGCGTGCCGCCGCCCCGGCAGTAGCAGGCGCCGGGCCAGTCGATGGGACCGGCGGCGCCCGATGTCGCGGTAAAGGCGCCGGCCAGGAGCGCGGCCAGCCCCAATCGGATCAGCCGCGAGCGTGTGGGCGTCCGCATTGACCCCATTCCAGCACCTCCCTATACTCGGCGCAATGCTTGCGAGCCGCGCGTGGCGCGCCGTCGCGCCGCTGCTCATCTGGGCGCTCGGCGCCGGCGCCGCGCAGGCTCAGACGCCCAACCTTCGTACCGTGGCCGCAGTGGGCGATCCCGCGCCGGGCGGCGGTAGCTTCGCGGGCTTCAGCGTCGAGTCGCTCCCCATTCTGGCGCCGGCCAACAGCCGGGGCGACGTCGCCTTCTTCGCTACCCTGCTCCGCGGCCCGGGTAGCGAGGGGCTTTTCCTTTCCTCGCCGAGCGGGCTGTCCTCGCCGGGCGGACCGTCTTCGCCGCGCGGGCCGCGCGGCGGCCGTCGCAAGATCGCGCTCGAGGGCGACGTGGTGCCGGGCGTGGGCACCCTGACCGGTTTCGGCAAGCACCCGATCCCCGCGCTCAACGAGGGCGGCGACGTGGCCTTCGCCGCCGCGGTGGGCGGCGGCAAGGCGGTGGAGGGCATCTTCCTCTGGTCGCGCGGCCGCGTGCAGCCGGTGGCGATTACCGGCACGGCGGCGCCGGGTATCGGAGGCGGTACGCTGGCCGGCATCGAGTCGCCCGCGCTCAACGATCGCGGCGACGTGGTCTTCCTCGCCACCATCCGCCGGGGACGCGAAACGATCGACGCGATCTTCGGGCGCATGCGCGGCAAGCTCAAGAAGATCGTGGCGCAGGGCGATCCGGCGCCCGCGGGCGGCGCGTTCGCGGGGTTCGGTGCCCCCATCCTCAACAACAAGGGCGTGGTCGGCTTCGCCGCCGCCGTCGAGGGGCGGGGCGTGCCCGGCGGCATCTTCGTGGTCGAGGGCGATGCGCCGCGCATGGTCGTGGGCGCGGGCGACGACACTCCCGCCGGGGGGATTTACTTCAAGTTCGCCGAGCGGGTGAGCCTCAACGACACGGGGCTGATCGCCTTCAACGCGCAGCTCAAGGACGCGCCCACGCCGGCCGGCCTATTCCTGGTGGATCGCGGCGCGCCGCGCAAGCTCGTGCTCGTCGGCGACGCCGCGCCGGGTGGCGGCACCTTCTCGCACTTCGGCCTCTGGCCGACCGTCAACAACGCCGGGGTCGTGGTCTTCGCTTCGTCGGTGGACGGCGGCACGCATCCGATCGGCGTCTTCGTGGCGAAGGGTGACACGATCACACGTGTGGTCGGCGCGGGCGACGCCCTGCCCGGCGGAGGCCGGCTCCTCTCGTTCGGGCTCTATCCCCTCGCCGCGATCACGCCAAAGGGCGGCGTGTCCTTCGCGACGGCGGTCACCGCAACGGGTGAAGGCACGGAAGGGATCTACTACGCGGCGCCGGCACCCTGACGGGGCGCGGCGCTAGTTCATGTCGTAGGGCGGGTACTCCACGAAGACGTTGGTGGCGGTGACGAGCACGTGCTTCGTCACCGTCCGGGGGGGCACCGCCTCGCCCCGGAGCATCCGCAGGGCCAGCGGCAGCACGTCGTAGCCGCAGCGATCAAGATAGAACGCCACCGAGCCGATCACGATGCTCGCGCGGTTGTTCGGATCGATCTCCTTCTTGTCGTTGATGCCGCCGTGGATGTTGCGGTCCACGCCGTGGCTCACAATCGCGGAGTCGGACGCGCGGCCCGCCACCTCCAGCGCGCTCTTGGCCGCGAGCGCGGTGCTGTCGTCCGTGGCGGCGACCAGGACCTTCGTGCCCGGATGGGCAGCGACGAACTTGCCGAGCAGCGCGCCGACGCGGGCGTGATTCCCCTCGGTGTCGAGGGTCACCGGCTTCACCGCCGGCAGCCGGGCCCGCAAGCCCTCCATCACACCCTGCACGCGCTCGGGCACGCGGTCGGCCTTGGCGTCCACCGGCCCCACGATCGCCGCCACCGTGGGCTGGCCGCGCCAGCCTCGCGTGGCGAACTGGCCCAGCGCCTCGCCGGCGATGCGCCCGGCCGCCTCGTTGTCGATGGTATAGAGCGGCGCGCCTGGCACCCCGTGATTCAAGGCGAGGATCGGGATCCGCGCCGCTTTGAGCCGCGCCGCCACCGCCGCATTGGCGTCGGGATCGGCAAAGTACTCGACGAAGAGATCGACCTTCCGCGCGATGGCGTCCTCGGCGTTGGCCAGGGCCTTCTTGGGATCACGTTGATTGTCGTAGAGCACCAGGTCGATGGGGAGCTTCCGGGCCGCGAGCACGAAGCTCGAGCGGACCTCTGGGCCCGTGAAGCCGGTGCCCTCGATCGTGACTCCAGGCTCCTCGGTGAGATTGGCGAACGCGATGGTGTAACGCCGCTCCTGGCCGGCCGCGAGGCGCGGCAGGGCCGCCGTGGTGGCACCGCCGAGGAGCGAGAGACAGAAGCGCCGGCGCCCCTCACGGAGCGCCGGCGTCGTGTCCTGCTGCATCAATTGGGCTCCCGCGGTTAGCGGATACCCTCGATCGCGACGAAATTGCCGGTGAGGCCGACGGCCTTCGGCACCGTCATGCTGAAGAAGAACGTGGCGCGGTTGGTCCGGGCCGCTTCATCGGCCATGAGATCCGTACGCACATTCTCCAGGATGTGGATGCCGTTGTCGGTGATGAGCATGTTGTGGACGATGAAGGCTTCCTTCGGGTCCTCACCGGGGATGACCTCGACCACCCAGGTGTCCGTCCCCACCGCCACCACCTTCTGGCTAATCAGCCACTTGGCGGCTTCCTTGCCGATGCCGGGCGCCGCGCTGTTGTAGACGGCGTTCTGCTTGGGGAACTGCTGGAAGAGATCGCCCCACCCGGTGTGGATGGTGACGATGTCACCCTCGCGGAGGGTCACGTTGTACATCTTGAGTGCCGCCTGAAGATCGGCCGGGGTAATCACGGTCCCGCCGTCCAGGCAGGGCTTGCGGCACGCCGCGTTCGTCTTCAGCTTCCCGGCCGCCTGGAATACCTTCACCATGTCCAGGAGCACGCCGCGGGTCGCGAAGGACTTGAGGTGCTCGAGACCCAGGCGCGTCATGTTGTTCTGGTTGATGTACTTGCCCATCGGCGTCTGGTTGTAATAACAGTCCTTGCGCCCGATGTGGCCCAGGCCGTCGATGTGGGTGCCGACGTGGCTCTGGCTGAGCCACGTGTCTTCCATGTAGGTCAGCTCGTTCTCGCCGAACGAGGCGCCCGGAGCCAGGCTGGTCGCGGTGAGGATGGTCTTCGTGAAGCGCGAGCCGAAGAGCGGCACGCCGTCCACCAGCGGGTAGGACATCGTGGTGACCTTGCCCGTCTGGATCTCGGCGGCCGCGGCTTTCGTCACGG